>DATLVC010000266.1:0-10343 GCA_035577685.1 Micropepsaceae bacterium
ATCGCATCCACCAGACAATTGGGTTTCCCCTTGCGTCACTGGAGAACGATATGGGCCCCGCGCGTCGCGTGAAATTTCGTTTTGGTATCGGCGTGCGTCGATGGGGATTCGCGCGGCGGCCGCAATTCGGGCGGCGTGCAGTGCAGGCCGCCGCGTTGCAGGAAGCGGTGCCGACGCTGGTTTCCGTTCACGAGCCGATTCCGCCGCAACGCCGCGAATATGACTGGCCGATATTGGCGGCACATGGCTCGCTGGAAGTGCGCATCGCGGAATCCGAATATGAAATCGAGGCGGCGCAACGTCTGCGCTATCGCGTGTTCTATGAGGAGATGTCGGCGATTCCCACGCAGAAGATGCGCGAGGAGCAGCGCGATTTCGACCGCTATGACGAATTCTGCGACCACATGCTGGTAATCGACCGCGAGGTGCGCGACGCGCAAGGGGAACCGGCGGTGGTCGGCACCTACCGGCTGCTGCGCGGCGAAGTGGCGGCGCGTCATGGCGGTTATTACACGTCGTCGGAATATGATCTGACGCAAATGCTGAAGGGCAACCCGCCCGGCACGCGCTATCTCGAACTCGGCCGCTCCTGCGTGCTCAAGAGCTATCGCGCCAAGGCGATCACCATGCAATTGCTCTGGCGCGGGATCGTGTATTACGTCGACCGTTATGCAATCGACGTGATGTTCGGCTGCGGCTCGCTTCCGGGCACCGATCCGGATGCGCTGAAACTGCCGCTGTCCTATCTCCATCATTTCCATAGCGCGCCGGAAGATCAGCGCGTCTCCGCACGGCCCGAGCTTTACGTCTCGATGAACCGCATGCCGAAAGCCGAGATCGATCCCAAGGAGGCGCTGCGCAAATTGCCTCCGCTCATCAAAGGCTATGTGCGCGCGGGATCCTTCATCGGCGATGGTGCGGTCATCGACAAGCAATTCGGCACCACCGATGTGCTGATTTATTTCCCCGTCTCCCATATCGGTGAGCGCTGGCGCAGCAAGTTCGGCCGCAGCTAGCGAAAACCATTCAGCCTCGATAGACGATGCGCGCCGTTTCCGTCCGGCTCTCGGCGACCCAAGCCGCGTATGGGCTGCTCAGCGGAGCCTATCTGCCGTTCTTTTCCGCATCCCTCGCCGCCCGCGGCCTCTCGGCTGCGACCATCGGACTTTTGCTTGCGCTCGCGACACTCCTGCGCATCGCCATCGCGCCGCTTGCGGGGCTCGTGGCGGATGCGCGCGACGACCGGCGTTCGGTAATGCTGGTGTTCACGCTTCTCAGCGTGGCCGGATTCATCGCATTGGCGCTGGTGAAAGAACCCGACGCCATTTTCCTTTCCGCGACTGCCGCCATCGTGTTGTGGACGGCCACATCGCCGATTCTGGAAAGCGTCACGCTGCGCGCGGCCGAACGCGAAGGCCTTTCTTACGGACAGGTGCGCGTCTGGCTTTCCATTGCGTTCGTCGCTGGCAATATCCTGTCGGGGTTCGCGGCGGCGCGTTTCGGGTTCTCGATCATCGCGCCATGGCTCGCCGTTTCTGCCGCGCTGCAATTGGCGGCGATCCTGGCTTTACCCGCCGACGCGCGTTTGGAAACCGGTTCTTTCGCGCTGCATTTCCGCAGCACGCGGGCGGAGGCCCGCGAGCTTCTGGGTCACCCGGTGTTCCTGCTCTTTCTCACGGTCACGAGCCTGATCCAAGGCTCGCACGTGGTCTATTACACCTATGCGGGGCTGTTCTGGCGCGCGCAGGGCATGAGCACCGTGGCCATCGGACTGATCTGGCCCCTGGGTGTGCTCGGGGAGATTTTGCTGTTCCTGTTTTCGGCGCATGTGGTCCGGCGCATCGATGCGGTGACGCTGATTGCCTTCGGCGGCGCAGCCTGTGCCTTTCGCTGGACGTTGATGGCATTCGATCCCAGTCTGCCGCTGCTTCTGCCGGCGCAGCTTCTGCACGGCTTCACTTTCGCGGTGCCGCATCTGGGCGCGATGTATTTCATCCTGCGCGCGACGCCGCCACGCCTCTCAGCGACCGCGCAGAGTCTGTATTCGGTGTCGACCGGTCTTGTGTCGAGCGTGGCACTTCTGCCGGCGGGTCATTTCTACGCCGTATGGGACAAGCGCATCTTTCTCCTGATGACCGGCATGGCTGTGCTGGCGATGCTGCTGTCGTTCATGCTCGGCAAGGCCTGGAATCGCGGCCGGCTGACCGAAACCAAACCCGCGCAGGCGCTCTGACTATTTTCGCCGGTCGGCCAGTGTAAACCAGCCCACGCCGCCAATGACCAGCAGCGTGCCGATGATGCCCGCGACCGTCATGCGCTCACCCAGAATGATCGCCGCCAGCACAATGGTCGAAACCGGGCTCAACACCCCAATGGTGGCGTTGGCTTGCGCCGAAATCCGGTACAGCGCCGCGTTCATGAAAAAGCTCGGCAGCACCGTCGCGCCAACGGCGACCAGCACGGCATAGAAAAGCAGCCGTCCGGTGACCAGAAGCTCGGCCCCGCTGTGATGCAGGAAGAATCCGACGAAGGCCGCGATGCTGGCACCCGTCATGGCGATGCAGGTGAAGAGCCGGGGGCCCATCTCGTCGATGGCGTCCTTCGCCAGCAATTGGTAGAGGCCGAAGGAAACTGCGGCCACCAGCACCCAGACTGCACCGATGGCCGCTTCGGGGCCCGCCAGCGACACGCTTTCGCCGAAAATGAGCGCCAGCCCCGCATAGGAAACACCGAGCGCAATCAGCGCGCGCGGCCGCACCTTTTGCCCGAAGAACATCGCGCCGAACAGCACGACGAAAATCGGATAGGTGAGCAGGATCAGCCGCTCGAATTGGGCCGAGATATATTGCAGCCCGAGAAAATCGGTATAGCTCGCCACCCACATACCGAGCGTTCCGATCAAAGCGGCGCGAATGGTTCGCCCGAGCGAGGGAATGGCAGCCAGTTTGTGCCGCCGTCCGCGCACCGCGAAAAACCCGATGCCAAGATAGAAGGGCAGCGAAAATCCCATCCGCAACGCCAGCAACGTTTCGGGATCGACCGAAAGCCCATAAGCGAGCTTCACGATGACGGCTTTGATCGAAAACAGGATCGCGCCCGTGGCCGCCAGCAGATAGCCGATTCCATCGTGCCGCCGCTCGCGCGATGACGCGACGACGGTTTCCGCGATTGCCGGTTCGGCAACCGCCAGACTTTGTGCTTCGTTCATTTCACAAGGGCGCGGGGATGGGCCGCATCATAGATGGCAAGCACATGCGCGCCTTCGACCTCGGTATATTTCTGTGTGGTGGAAAGTGAGGCGTGGCCCAGAAGTTCCTGCACGGCGCGTAAGTCTCCGCCATTGGTCAGCAGATGCGTGGCGAAGGAATGGCGGAGTGCATGGGGCGTGGCGCTGGCCGGAAGGCCGAGCCGCCCGCGCAGCCGCTGCATCAGCGCCTGCGCTTCGCGCGGGCTCATGGACTTGCCGCGCCGCGAGACAAACAACGGACCAGCGCGCCCCGAATCGAAGGGACAGATTTGCGCATAACGGTCGACGGCCTCGCGCACGGCGGCGATCACCGGCACCACGCGCTGCTTGTTGCCTTTGCCGATGATGGTCAACATCTCGCCGAGGGGAACATCGCCGTGGTTGAGACTCAGCGCCTCGGAGATGCGCAAGCCCGTGCCATAAAGCAGCGTGACGAGTGCGGCGTCGCGCGCGGCGATCCAGGGCTCCTCGTCCTGCCCCGCTTCTAAGATGGTGCGGGCCGCATCGGTTTCGCTCAACGGCCGGGGCAGCGTGCGCGGCAGCTTGGGACTTCTGACGCTGCGCAACGCCGCGCTGTCGGCGAGGTTTTCCCGTTCGAGATAGCGATAGAACGAACGCAATGCCGCTAGCGCGCGCTGTACGCCCCGTGGGCCAAGCCCCTCGGCGCGCCGCGCGGTCACAAAGGCCCGCACATCGGCGGCACGCAAATCCCGCAAGGCCGCGAGCGTCACGGCGCCGCCGCGATGGAAGGCGAAAAAGCCCAAGAAACGCTGGGCGTCATCGCCATAGGCGCGCAGCGTGTGGGGGCTCATGCGCCGTTCATGGGCAAGGCTCGCCAGCCATGCACGAATGAGTTCCGGAACGCTTTGCCCCATCGAAACGCCTATAATCGAAACGCCACCAAATCGCCCCTGTCGGTTGGCCGGATATCGGCTTGACCGGTTCGGTGCGAACGCGAAACTAACGCACGGCAGCAATGAAGGGAAATTTGTGTCGTCTCAAGCCTCCATCGCCATAGCGCAAAGCGTGCAATTGCGCGCAGCCGTGCTGTTGCCGCTGCCTTTGCCGCAAGCCTATGACTACGCGCTGCCCGAAGGGGTGGTGGCCAAGCGCGGGCTTCTGGTCCGGGCTCCCTTGGGCGGGCGTGAACTTATCGGCGTGGTATGGGGCAAGCCCGAAGGCGGCGTCGCGTCGGACAAGATGCGGTTGGCCGTGCCGATTGACGGTTTGCGTCTGCCGCCGATGCTCTGCGACTTCATTGATTGGGTGGCGCGTTACACGCTGTCGCCGCCCGGTGCCGTACTGGCGCAGGCGTTGCGCGTGCGCGGCGTGTTCGATCCTGAGGTGCCGCGCAAGGCGCTGATCGCCGGGACAATTGTTCCCGAACGCATGAATCCGGCCCGCGAACGTGTACGCGCTCTGATGACCGATGGTCTGGCGCGGGTGCCGTCCGAAATCGCCGAACTCGCGGGTGTTTCGCCGGGCGTGGTGAAGGGGCTTGCGGATGCGGGCGCGCTGAAATGGGTCAGCCTGCCGGAATTCGAACCGTGCCGCGAACCGGACGGCGCGTTCGACGCGGTGAAGCTCAGCCCGGATCAACTGCGCGCCGCCGAACATTTACGCGACGCGGTGAAGAAGCGCGAATTCTCCGTCGCGTTGCTCGACGGCGTCACGGGGTCGGGCAAGACCGAAGCCTATTTCGAAGCGGTTGCCGAAGCTTTATCCGAAGGCAAACAGGCGCTGATCCTGCTGCCCGAAATTGCACTGACGGTGCAATTTCTCGATCGCTTCGAAGCGCGCTTTGGCTGCCGCCCCGTGGAATGGCACTCCGATCTCTCCTTACGCGAGAGAAAGCGCGCCTATCGCGCAGTGATGCGGGGCGAGGCGCGCGTGGTGGTGGGCGCGCGTTCGGCGCTGTTCCTGCCTTTCCCCAAGCTCGGCCTCATCGTCGTCGATGAAGAACACGAGCACGCCTACAAGCAGGAAGAGGGCGTGATTTATCACGCGCGCGACATGGCGGTGGTGCGGGCGCGGCTGGAGAATTGTCCCATCGTGTTGGCCTCGGCGACGCCCTCGCTCGAAACCTATGTCAACGCGAAGATTGGCCGCTATGAGTGGCTGAAGCTGGCGCACCGGCATGGCGCCGCGGAAATGCCGGAGGTGCGGCTTGTCGATATGCGCATCGATCATGGCGAGCCGGGGCAATTTCTGTCGCCGGCTTTGCGCACCGCGCTGGACAACACCTTGCGCGCCCGCGAGCAGGCGCTGCTATTCCTCAACCGGCGGGGCTACGCGCCGTTGACGTTGTGCACGGTGTGCGGGCGGAAAGAAACCTGCCGCAATTGCTCGGCCTGGATGGTGGAGCACCGCTACAAGAAACGCCTTGTGTGTCACCACTGCGCTTACGAGATCGCGATTCCCGAACGCTGTCCGCAATGCGGCGCGGAACATTCCTATATCGCCTGCGGGCCGGGTGTTGAGCGCGTGGAGGAGGAATTCCGCGCGGCGTTTCCCGATGCCCGCGTGGCTGTGGCTTCCAGCGACACGCTGTTCGGGCCGGCGCAAACCCAAGGCGCGATCCGCGCTTTTGCGGTGGGCGAGATCGACGTCATCATCGGCACGCAGATCGTGGCCAAGGGCCACCATTTTCCGCGATTGACGCTGGCCGGAATCATCGATGCGGATCTGGGCGGCGGCGCGGGCGATCCGCGCAGCGCCGAACGCAGCTTCCAATTGCTGCATCAGGTGGCGGGCCGCTCGGGCCGCGGCGACAGACCCGGTCTCGTGCTGATCCAGACGCGCAATCCCGAAGACCCGGTGATGCAGGCGCTTGCCTCCCAGGCGCGCGACGATTTTTTGGAAGAGGAAATGCGCATTCGCGAGCGCAGCTTTATTCCGCCCTATGGGCGTTTGGCGTCGCTGATTCTCGCGGGCGAAGATGCGCTTGCCGTGCGCGAGACGGGACGTGAACTCGCGTTGGCCGCGCCCAAGGCGCAAGGCCTGAGTGTGTGGGGGCCGGCGCCCGCGTTCTATCAGGTGTTGCGTGGGCGCACGCGCGAGCGGCTCTTGGTGCAGGCCGAAAAGACCATCGACATCCAGGGCTATATCCGTGCTTGGCTCGCCGAGGTGAAGATTCCTTCGAGCGTGCATCTCACCATCGACATCGACCCGATCAGCTTTTTCTAAGGCTCAACTGTGAACCGCCGCCTTACTGATAATCCCGCACGTCGGTGAGGTGGCCCGCGATGGCCGCCGCTGCCGCCATGGCCGGGCTCATCAGATGGGTACGCCCGCCGCGGCCCTGCCGTCCTTCGAAATTGCGGTTGGAGGTCGAGGCGCAACGTTCGCCCGGCTCCAGCCGGTCCGCGTTCATCGCCAGGCACATGGAACAGCCCGCCTCGCGCCATTCGAATCCGGCCTTCAGGAAGATCTCGTCCAGACCTTCCTGCTCCGCCTGTTCCTTCACCAGACCCGAGCCCGGCACGACCATGGCGCCGACATGGGCGGCAACCTTGTGGCCCTTCTGCAATTCATGCTCGACGATCTTGGCAGCCTCGCGCAAATCCTCGATGCGGCCATTGGTGCAGGAGCCGATGAAGGCGCGGTCGATGCGCACCTCGCGTAAGGGCGTGCCGGCCTTCAAATCCATATAGGCGAGCGCGCGGTTCATGCCCTCGCGCTTGCCCAAATCGGCTTCCGTGGCCGGGTCAGGCACGCGGCCCGTGATGGGCAGCGCCTGTTCCGGGCTCGTGCCCCAGGTCACCATCGGCGCGACATCGCTCGCATGGATCGTGACTTCGGCGTCGAACTTCGCGCCTTCGTCCGATTTCAGCGTGCGCCAATATTTGATGGCGGTTTCCCACACGCCGGCCTTCGGGCTGCGGGGACGGCCGCGCAGATAATCGAAGGTCGTCTCGTCGGCCGCGATGAGGCCGGCGCGCGCACCCCCTTCGATCGACATATTGCACACTGTCATGCGCCCCTCCATCGAGAGCGCGCGAATGGCGTCACCGGCATATTCGATGACATAGCCGGTGCCGCCGGCGGTGCCGATCTTTGCGATGATGGCGAGGATGATGTCCTTCGCCGTCACGCCGATGGGCAGCTTGCCGGTCACGTTGATGCGCATGTTCTTGGATCGGGTGGTCATCAGCGTCTGGGTCGCCAGCACATGCTCGACTTCCGAAGTCCCGACCCCGAAGGCGAGCGAACCGAACGCGCCATGCGTGGCGGTATGCGAATCTCCGCAGACGATGGTGAGGCCGGGCAGCGTCCAGCCCTGCTCGGGGCCGATGATGTGCACGATGCCCTGGCGGATGTCGTTCATGCCGAAGAATTCGATGCCAAATTGCTTGGCGTTGTTTTCCAGCGTCGCGACGCTATTGGCCGATTCCGGATCGGTGATGCCGTGGCGGCGGTCCGTGGTCGGCACGTTGTGGTCCGCCACCGCGAGCGTCAGGTCGGGCCGCCGCGCTTTGCGGCCGGTTTCGCGCAAGCCCTCGAACGCCTGGGCGCTGGTCACCTCATGCACGAGGTGCCGGTCGATATAGATGACGCTGGCCTCGCCGGCGGCCTCATGGACCAGATGGCTGTCCCAGATTTTGTCATACAGGGTTTTGGGGGTGCGGGCGTCCATGAGCATGTCCTAAGAAGGGGCGAGCGGGTCCGGTATGAACTCGAAAACGGCGCGCCACTCAAGCATTTTGCGTGCGCGGTCTCTATGGGGTCAATTCGTGCTGAAATAGAGGACCGCCATGATGATCAATATGGCGATGAACTGGGCCAGCACCCGCAGGCGCATCAGCCGGTTGGACCAATGAAGCGAGGTTTCCCCGCCCACGACAAGCGTATAAAGCCCAGCCAGCAGGATCAGCACCACGACGGCGACGGCCACGCCTACGAGAAATTTACCCGTCATTGGCGCAATCTTCTCCTTAAGCGAAAACGCCAGCTGGACTATAAGGGCTCCGAACCGCAGCCAAGGGCCATGCCCTCAGGAATGCCTCAATTGAAAGCGCAACCAAAGCGCTGTTGAAACGCTAGAATTCGAACCCTTTTATGGGTCTCCCAGGGAGGATGCCATGCCCAATATGAAATTCCGGCGCGAAACGGCGCACAACCGGTTGCCCGTGTGGGCTGCGGCGAGCTGCATTTTCGTGCTTTGCGGGTCTTTGGCGGCCTTCGCGCAAGGCACGCCGCCTGCGGCGGCTCCCGGGAACCCGCCGCCGGCCGCAGCGCCTGCCGCGCCTGGTGCGCCCGGAGCTCCCGCCGCCCCGGCCGGCGACAACGCAGCGCGTGCGCGCGCCGCGGCGCTCGCGGCCAAGGCCAATATCGACATCACCGAGGCCTGGACCCGGGCGAGCGGCAACGCCACCACTGCGCCGATCTATCTTCACATCGTCAGCGCCAAGGACCCGGACAAGCTCATGGGCGCGGATGTTGCCGTTGCCGGCAAGATCGAAATCCGCGACGAGAAAGGTCAGGCCACGCCGGTCGGTGCCGTCGACGTGCCGCCGGGCGGCACCGTGAATTTCGGGCCGGGCGGGCGGTATCTGAATCTGGTGGGGCTGAAGGCGCCGCTGAAGGAAGGCGACAGTTTCCTGCTGACGCTCAAATTCGACAAAGCGGGCACGTCTAGCACGGCGGTGAAGGTACTCGGCTCCAACGCCACCGGACCCGGCGCGGCCGCGAATGCCCGCAAGGGCGACACGACGTCCGGGGTGACCCAGCGCTAGCGATATCGCCTCAGATTGAATCGGATGCTTTTCAATGTCATTCCCGCGCATGCGGGAATCCAGGGTTTTTAAGATTTTCTGGATGCCCGCGTTCGCGGGCATGACAGTTGGTGATTCAGTTCCGTGACAGCGCTTAAGAGTTCCAGCGATGAAGCTACGTCGCCACGCACCAGGGCTGACGCCGCTCGCCGTGATAGGGGCGCGCAAGCCCCGATGCGAGAAGCGCATTCGCGACATCGCCTTTGCCGTCGGCGACATTCGCTCGCACGCGCCCGCCATATTTGTCGTAGGAAACGCCAGTCAGCTTGACGGCAGCGCCTTCGAGCCGGCGCACCAGAAAATCGCGCGCCGCCAGCGCCATCTGCCGCTCTTCCGCACAACGCGCTTCCAGCTCGGGCGCATCCACGCCATTGATCCGCACACGGACTGTAAGGGTCTGCCCCAGCCAGATCGCCGCGCGCACCTCGATGGTGTCGCCATCGACAACGCGCTGCACCACCGCCGAGACCGGCCCTTCGAGCGCTTCCGCCGCGACGCGCCCGCGCCACGGCGCAAGGCCGGCCTCATCCGAGGCCGCGACCAGAAGCAGCAAGCCAGCGGCTAGACCGGGCAAACTCCAGGCGCGATGTTCGGCCATTGGCGGGAATCAAAATGGCATTTGCAATCTGTGGTTGCTAGCACAAATCATGAACAAATGTCCATAAGCCGGTCAGAAGTCCGAGGCAATGCCCTTTCTTTCCCAATCTCCATAGCGGGTCGGCTCCGGTCCCGAGGGGCCGTTGATTTCCTTGGGCTTGGGTCCTGCCAGTTTTTCCGCGAGATCGCGCTGGCGGCGGCGCTCCGCAGCTTCGGCCAACGCCCGGATCGCGGCCGGCGGCAAATCGGTGCGCGGCGGGGCTTCCCCCGCACTCTTTGCTTCATCCTTCGCCATCGCATGACCCTTTCCAAACCGCTGCCGATCCCTACATAAACAGCGATGGCGGGTTGCAACAGAGCCTGCCGGGACTGTCGAGGCAATTGGAATGAATCTCGTTCGTACCGGAATCCTGATGGCCGGTTTGACCGGCCTGTTTCTGGCAATCGGTTATTTGATCGGCGGCCCGACGGGCATGGTCATGGCCTTCCTGTTCGCGGCCGGCACCAATCTTTTTGCCTATTGGAATTCGGACAGAATGGTCCTTTCCATGTATGGCGCCCAGGAAGTCGACGAAACAACCGCGCCCGATCTCGTTCATCTGGTCAAACGGCTCTCCGAAAATGCCGGTCTGCCGATGCCGAAAGTGTTTATTGCCGAAAATCCGCAGCCCAATGCGTTCGCGACCGGACGCAGCCCGGAGCACGCTGCGGTATGCGTGACCACG
>DATLVC010000267.1:0-4572 GCA_035577685.1 Micropepsaceae bacterium
CGCAGCGTCCGGCCCCGGTGCAGGCGAATTTCCTCGGCTTCCCTGGCACCTCGGGCGCGCCCCACCTCGATTACATCCTTGCCGACCGCATCATCATTCCCGAGGGCCAGCAGCGCTTCTACAGCGAGCAAGTCGTCTATTTGCCGGACACCTATCAGGCCAATGATTCCCTGCGCCCGATTGCGGCGCACACGCCGACGCGAACCAGCGTCGGATTGCCGGAAGATGCGTTCGTGTTCTGCTGCTTCAACAACAATTTCAAGATCACGCCCGAGATGTTCGACATCTGGATGCGGTTGCTCGGTCAAGTCGAGAGAAGCGTGCTTTGGTTGTTGCAGGACAATCCGGCCGCGGCCGCCAATCTCTGCAAGCATGCGGAGGCGCGGGGGATCGCCAAGGAGCGCCTGATCTTCGCCACGCGGACCACGCCACCCGAGCATCTGGCGCGGCAGCGTCTAGCCGATCTCTTTCTCGATACTTCGCCCTATACCGCGCACACCACCTGCAGCGATGCGCTATGGGCCGGCCTTCCCGTGGTGACATTCCTGGGGCCCACATTCGCAGCGCGTGTGGCCGGCAGCGTGCTGACCGCGGCGGGGCTGTCGGAGCTGGTGATGCAATCGCCTGCCGAATATGAGCAGCTTGCGCTGCGCCTCGCGCGGGACAGATCGGCGCTCGCCCAAATAAAGGCAAAGCTCGCTGCAAATCGCAGCACCTGCGCGTTGTTCGACACGGCACGGTTCACGCGCAATCTCGAGCGCGCCTTCACGCGGATGGTGGAACGCCGGCGCCAGGGGCTCGCACCGCAGAGCTTTGCGGTCGAGGGCGCGCCATGAACGAGCCCGTGCTTCAGAACGCACTGGCCTTGCGGCGCGCCGGCAGGCTGGCCGAGGCCGCCGCCATCTATAGTGAAATCCTCAAGCAGCAGCCTGCCCATTTCGAGGCGCTGCACGCGCTCGGCGTTCTGCGCTATCAGGCCGGCGACCTTCTTGCCGCCGAACGGCTGATCGCCGAAGCGCTTCTGATCAATCCGGGCGCGGCGGATGCCCATTATAATCGCGGCTCGTTGTTGTTGAAGCTGAACCGTCACGAGGAGGCGCTTGCCTGTTTCGCCTCCGCGCTTGCGGTCAAACCCGATTACACCGAAGCGCATGGCAATCGCGGCGCCGCTTTGATGCGGCTGGGGCGCCACGCCGAAGCGCTGGCCGATCTCGACGCGGTCGTGCGATTGCGGTCCGGGTCGGCGGAAGCCTGGTATATGCGTGGCGTGGCCTTGCGTCGGCTCACCCGCTACAAAGAGGCGCACGCGAGCTTTACCAAAGCACTTGAGATCAAGCCCAATTACAGCGATGCGTTGCGGAGCCGAAGCGAGGCTTCACTGCGGCTGGAGAATTTTTCCTCCGCACTGGCGGACGCCGAACAGGCGAGGGCGCTCGATCCGAACAACGCCGAAGCCTGGCAGCTTTGCGCCGACGCAGACGTGAAGCTGGGCCGCCCTGAAGCCGCTCTTGCGAGCTATGACAGAGCCCTTGCGCTGAAACCCGGCACCCCGGACGTGATCTACAACCGAGCGACAACTCTCTTGACGTTGCGGCGCTTCGATGAGGCGATCCAAGGCTTCGGGCAGGTATTGCAGATCGATCCGGATTATCCCTTTGCACGCGGCTCGCTCGTTTTCGGCAAGCTCTGCAACGCCGACTGGCGAGATCTAGATGATGAGATCGCCGCCGCTAGAGCGGCCATGCGCAGGGGAACCCTGCTGGCGCCATTTCATACCCTCATTCTGTCGGCGCCCGAAGAGCAGCTCCATGAAGTGGCGCGGGCGTTTTCCGCGCAGAAATTTCCGCCCGCGCCGGAACCGCTGTGGAAAGGCGAGATCTATCGCCACGACAGGATTCGAATCGCCTATCTTTCGGGAAATTTCCACAACCATGTGGTGGCGCGCCTGCTGGCGGACGTGTTCGAACATCATGACCACGAACGCTTCGAAATATTCGCGTTCTCTTTCGGACCCGACGACAAAAGCCAAATGCGCGCGCGGCTGGAACACGCGTTCGACCATTTCGTCGATATCCAAAGTGAACGCCCGGAGCTGACGGCGCACCGTCTGCGCGAGCTGGAGATCGATATCGCCATCGACCTGATGGGTTTCACCGAAGACTGCCGCCCCACGATCCTGCCGCATCGTCCGGCGCCGGTGCAGGTCAATTATCTGGGCTATGCCGGCACCATGGGCGCGGACTATATCGATTACATCATCGCCGACCGCACCGTCATTCCCAACGACTCGTCGACGCATTACTCCGAGACGGTGGCACGCCTGCCGCACAGCTATTTGCCGGGTGGCGGCACGCGCAGCATTAGCGAATCGACGCCGTCGCGTGCCTCGGCGGGACTGCCGGGGAGGGGCTTCGTGTTCTGCGCTTTCCATCACGTGTACAAAATCACACCCCGGATGTTCGACATCTGGATGCGGCTGCTCGGTTCCGTCGAAGAGAGTGTGCTGTGGCTTCCGCGAACGGGTGCAAACGCCGCTGCCAATCTGAAGCGCGAAGCAACGGCGCGGGGAATTGCGCCGGACCGGCTGGTATTCGCCAATTTCGTCGCGACCGATGCGGATCATCTCGCGCGGCTGCGATTGGCCGACCTGTTTCTGGATGCGCTGCCTTACAACGCCCATGGTACGGCCTGCGATGCACTGCTTGCCGGTGTGCCGCTTATCACCGTGTCGGGCGAAAGCTTTCCCGGCCGGGTCGCCGCAAGCCTGCTGCGCGCCGTCGGCATGGAGGATATGATTGCGCCTTCGCTCGCGGCGTACGAATCGATGGCCCTGGGATTTGCCCGCGACCCCGCGGCGCTGCGTGCGATAAGGGCGCGGCTTGCGGCCAATTTGCGGACCGCGCCGCTTTTCGATACGGCGCGCTTCACGCGCGATCTCGAAAGCGCCTATAGGACGATGTGGGAGCGCAGCCAAAATGGCCTCGCCCCGCAGAGCTTTGCCGTTGAGCGCACGCCATGACCAATATGCTGTTGCAGGAAGCATTGAAGCTGCGCCGCGCGGGCAAACTCGCGGAGGCCGCGGAACTATACGGCCAGGTTCTGCGCGATGAGCCCCAACATTTCGAGGCGCTGCATGCGCTCGGGATTCTGAATTACCAGAGCGGGCGGTTTGAAGACGCCGAAAGCCTGATCCGGCAGGCTGTGGCCGTCAATCCGAACGCCGCGGAGGCGGCCTACAACCATGCTTGCCTGTTGCAGAGGCTGAATCGTCCGCAGGATGCGTTGGCCTCTTTCGATGCCGCTCTCGCGGTCAAGCCCGATTATATCGAGGCGCTGGTCAATCGTGGCGGCGTGCTTTGGGCGCTCAAGCGCCGCGAGGAAGCGCTCGCGAATTCGCAGAGGGTGCTGGCGCTGAAACCCGATCTTGCGGAGGCGTGGAATAACCAGGGCGGCATGCTGCAGGCGCTGGAACGTTTCGAGGAGGCGCTTCAAAGCTTCGATCGCGCTTTGGCACTGAAGCCCAATTATGCGGAAAGCTGGAAGAACCGCGGTGTCGTGCTGACGCTGCTGCAGCGTTATGCCGAGGCCCTGCCGGCCATCGAGAAAGCATTGCAAGCCGCACCGAACGACCCCGAACTTCTGGGGCGCCGTGCCGATCTGCTGGCGTTTCTCAATCGCAGCGAAGAGGCGGCGGCCGCCTATGAACGATTTCTCGCATTGAGGCCGAACGATGCAAATGCCTGGTTTGCGCGCGGCTTTGCGCTGCAGGGTCTCAATCGCCCCGCAGAGGCGCTCGCCTGCTTCGACAAGGCCGTAAGTCTCGCACCGGACAATCTCGCGATGCGCGAAAGCCGCGGCAACACGTTGTTCACGCTGGAGCGGTTCGAAGACGCCGCCCGAGATTATGCAATGCTGGCGACAGGGGAGGCGCCGCCAAGCTGGCTTCCGGGTTATCTCGCCATCTGCCATCTGCATTGCTGCGATTGGCGGTCGCTCGATTTCGAGCGGGCACAGGTTTCGGCCGGAATAAAAGCGGACCGGTTCACGATCGATCCCACCGGGAATGCGATCCTGTCCCATTCGCCCGAGGAACAATTGCAATGTGCGCGCATCTGGGCACGGGAGAAATATCCGTCTCCCGGGGTGCGCCTATGGAACGGCGAGACCTATCGCCACGGCCGCATCAAGCTCGCCTATCTGTCGGCGGATTTCCGTACCCATGCGACGGCTTTTTTGATGGCCGGGATTTTCGAGCAGCACGATCAGACCCGCTTTGAGACCGTCGCGGTCTCCTATTCGGCCAATGATTGGAGCCCGATGCGGGCCAGGCTGGAAGCCTCGTTTGATCATTTTGTTGACGTGCGCAACAAACCCGATGCGGAAGTTGCGACTCTGCTGCGCGAGATGGAGATCGACATCGCAGTGGATTTGAAAGGCTACACCGCCGAAGGCCGGCCCGGAATCCTCAATTATCGCGCGGCACCGGTACAGGCGCATTATCTCGGTTTCCCCGGCACCATGGGCATGGATTGCGTCGATTATCTGATCGCCGATCCCGTCGTCATTCCGCCG
>DATLVC010000268.1:0-6408 GCA_035577685.1 Micropepsaceae bacterium
CCTGGGCCAGGAACCGCCATCGCTACGTGCCGCGCGCGCCGTGCTCGAATTGGCGAAGAAGAAATAGCGAATGTCCGGCCGCGAATTATTCACTATTCCCCATTCGCTATTCGCGGCTACTTCGCCTGCAATTCCTTTTTCAGGAACGCGACCGCGCGGTTGAGCGCGTCCGTTGCATTCTTGTCGTCCCAGCGCGCGCCGAAGCCGTGCGACTCTCCAGGATAGATCACGAGATCGACTTTGGCCCCTAGCGCTTTGGCCTCCTGAGCAAGTTGCTTTCCGTTCTCGACGGGAATGATCTGGTCAGCGTCGCCGTGCAACACCAGAAGTGGCGGGAAGCGCTTGGCCGGCTGACCCAATGGCCACGGATCGGTACCGTAATAGATCACCGCCGCATTGATCTTGGGATCGAGCGTGGAAGCGCCGGTCGCGAGAATCCCGCCATTGGAAAAGCCGACGAGGCCCACCTTCCCGTTGGAATCCTTCTGCTTCACCAGATAGTCGGCGAGGTCGTCGACCAGCTTCGCCCATTCCGGATAGCGATCCTCGAAAACATTCACCCCATTGGACATCATCTTGTCGTCGAGATCGCTGTAATAATAAACCAGATACGCATCGATGCCTTGAGCGGCCAGGGCCGCCGCATATCGGTTGTTATTCGCGATTTGCCGGTCGAAACCGCCCGCCCCATGCAGCAGCAGCGCTGACGGACGCGGTGCGTCACCGGGCGCGCGGAAATAGGTGACATGGACCTGCCGCTCCTTGGCCGGCAGCATGATCTTTTGCCCCTGAATGTCGGCCGCCGACGCCGATCCCATCAGCGCCAAAAACACCAGCGGTGCCAGCAGGCTGCGTGCGATTTCATTCATGACGTCATTCCCCCCTGAGCTGCTTATCGAGGAACGCAAGCGTGCGCTGGAACGCATCGTCCGCGGCCGGTGTGCCAAGATTCTGGCCAAAGCCATGATTGATCCCGGGATAGGAATGGAATTCCACCGGTCCGCCGAGTGCCTTCACCGCTTCATACAGCTTGCGTCCGCGTTCGATCGGCTCGCGCGTGTCGGCCTCGCCATGGAAGATCATCATCGGCGGGAAGCGCTTGGCTTGGTAGCCGGGCACGCGAGAGACGCCGCCATAATAGACGACGGCGGCGTCGATGTTCTTATCCAAAGGCGTGGCGTGGGCCGACAGATTGCCGCCATTGGAAAATCCGACGAGCGCGACCTTGCCGTTCGAGCTCGGCATCTTCTTCACGTCGGCGGTGAGATCGCTCACCTCCTGAGCCCAGGCGGGAAACCGCTTGATGCTGACGCCCGGTGCATTCGCCTTGCGGTCGGCGATGTCTTGATCGCTGTAATAAGACACCATGTAAGCGTCGAAGCCATGATTGGCGAGTTCGCTTGCGTAATGCTGGAAATTCTCGGTGCGCCCCTCTGCGCCGCCCCAGCCCTGGCCGCCATGCAGCATCAGCACGGTCGGCCGCTTGGCGTTGCCCGGCGCGCGATAGAATTCCACCTTCACGGCATGATCGCTCGCCGGCAGGACTATTTGCTTGCCCTGGATATCGGCGGCGTTCGCGGCCGGCGTGACGCCTATGACAGCGAGAAGCGCCAACGGCGCCAATAGAATCCGCATCGAAGCTTTCATGGCTGTATCCGCTTTCAGTTTGGATTGAGGAGAGGTGTGGAAGGACGGACCCCGTACGCGGGATGATGCGCATAACGGGTGAAACCCAACGTGACCAACATCAATGTGAAAGCACCCATGACGGCAGCGGCAACCAGACGCCGCCAAGCAGGGCGGCGGCGTCGATTGTCGGCCGCAGCGTCGATGGGGGACAGAGGATAGGGTTCTGCCTCTACCGGACGCATGGTCAGCCTCGACTATCCGCGTTTCGCGGGGGGAATATAATCCCTGTGGTGGGGGCCCGTATAGATTTGCCGCGGCCGCCCGATTTTCTGCTCGGGATCCTCGATCATTTCCTGCCATTGCGCGACCCAGCCCACGGTACGGGCCAGAGCGAACAAAGCGGTGAACATATCGGCCGGGAACCCCAGAGCCTTCAACGTGATGCCTGAATAGAAATCGATATTCGGATAAAGCTTCTTTTCGATGAAATATTCGTCCTGCAAGGCGACGCGTTCCAGTTCGAGCGCCGTCTTCAGCAGCGGATCGTCATGCTTGCCGAGCTCGTCGAGCACCGCATAGCACTGGTCACGCATCACCTTGGCCCGGGGATCGTAATTCTTGTAGACACGGTGCCCGAAACCCGACAGGCGGAACGGGTCGTTCCGGTCCTTCGCCCGCTTCACATATTCGGGCACACGGTCGATGGTCCCGATCTCCTGGAGCATTTTCAGCGCTGCCTCATTCGCGCCGCCATGGGCCGGGCCCCAAAGGCAGGCGATCCCGGCCGCGATGCAGGCAAACGGATTGGCGCCCGAAGAGCCGGCGAGCCGCACGGTGGAGGTGGAGGCGTTCTGCTCGTGATCGGCATGCAGGATGAAGATCGTATCCAGCGCTTTGGACAGCACCGGGTTGACCTTGTATTCCTCGCACGGCACCGCAAAGCACATGCGCATGAAGTTCTCGGTGTAGCCGAGCTCGTTCAGCGGATAAACGAAGGGTTGGCCGAGGGAATATTTGTAGGCCATCGCGGCGATGGTCGGCATCTTCGCGATCATGCGATGGCTCGCAATCTCGCGCTGGCGTTTGTCGGTGATGTCGGTGGAGTCGTGATAGAAGGCCGACAGCGCACCCACCACACCCACCATCACCGCCATGGGATGTGCGTCGCGCCGGAAGGCGCGGAACAATTGGTTGATCTGTTCGTGCACCATCGTGTGATAGGTGATGGTGTTCTTGAAATCGCCGGCCTGCTTCGGTGTGGGGAGGTCGCCGTTCAGCAACAGATAACACACTTCGAGAAAATTCGAATTCTTCGCGAGCTGGTCGATGGGATAGCCGCGATAGAGCAGAATGCCCTTGTCGCCATCGATGAAGGTGATGTCGCTTTCGCAGGAGGCCGTCGACGTGAAGCCCGGATCGTAGGTGAAGACATCCGCCTCGGCATAGAGTTTGCGGATGTCGACGACGTCGGGGCCTTCCGTCGCCTTGTAGACCGGGAGGTCGACTTTCTTGTTTCCGTAAGTGAGCGTCGCCGTCCCGTTTTTAATGGCGCCGCTGGCTTTATTATTCATTTCAGGACTCCGTAGGTTATGGAGCGGCCCTCCCGAAAGGTCCGTTTTGTCTGGTAAACCCAGCGCCTGTGCGAATGTCGGTGCAAGGCTCTCACGCCCTGCGGAACTTCAAGAGTTTAATCGCCTTGCGCGCGAATGCGAGTCAAGGCCTCTTCGCGTCCCAACACCGCCATCACGTCGAAGATCGGGGGAGAAGCGGTCCGGCCCGTCAGGGCCGCCCGCAAGGGCTGGGCCATATCGCTAAGGGCCATGCCTTCGGCCTCCACAAAAAGGCGGGTCCGGGCCTCCAAAGAGGGGGCATCCCAGGGGTCAGCGTCCAGCGCTTGCCCCAGTTTCAGGAGCAGGCCACGCGCGACCGGGTTTAGGGCCTGGGCGGCAGCCTTATCTGGCGCCGGTGCGCCGTCCGTGAAGAGGAAATCCGCCTTTTCGACAAGCTCGACCAGGGTTTTGGCGCGCGGCTTCAGAAACGGCATGGCGGCCACAAGACGTGCGCGGTGGGGCGTATCGAAAATGCGGCCCGGGTGAAGCCGCTGGGCGAAAGCCAGAGCCTCATCGGCAAGCGCCCCGTCGTACATTGCGCGCATGTAATGTGCGTTGATGCTGTCGAGCTTTTTCATGTCGAAGCGGGCGGCCGAACGCCCGATGGCCTCGAGCGTGAACAGCTCGATCGCCTTTTGGGTGGGGATGATCTCATCGTCGCCATGGCTCCAGCCGAGGCGCAGCAGATAATTCCGCATGGCTTCGGGCAGGTAGCCCATATCGCGATAGGCCTCGACCGCGAGTGCGCCATGCCGTTTGGAGAGCTTGGCGCCGTCCGCTCCATGGATCAGTGGCACATGACCATAGAGCGGCACCGGCCAGCCCATCGCTTCGATGATCTGCAATTGGCGCGCGGCATTGTTGAGATGATCCACGCCCCGGATCACATGGGTGACGCCCATGTCGAAATCATCGACCACGACGGCGAGCATATAGGTGGGTGTGCCATCGCTGCGCAGGAGCACCATGTCGTCGAGTTGATCGTTCCCCCAACGCACCGTGCCTTGCACCACATCGTGGACCACTGTCTCGCCGGTTTGCGGCGCTCTCAGGCGCACCACATAGGGCATGTTGCGCTGTTCCGGCCCCGGCTCGCGGTCCCGCCAGCGGCCGTCATAGCGAACGGAGAGGCCTTTGGCCTTCTGTTCGCTGCGCATCTGTTCCAGCTCCTGCGGCGTCGCATAGCAGCGATAGGCGTACCCCATGGCCAGCATTTGTTGCGCGACCTCGCGGTGGCGCTCTACGCGTGCGAATTGGAAAACCGGCTCGCCGTCCCAATCCAGGCCCATCCAGGTCAGCCCGTTGAAGATGGCCGCTACGGCTTCCGGGGTGGAACGCTCGCGGTCGGTGTCTTCGATCCGAAGGAGAAATTTGCCGCCGATATGGCGTGCATAGAGCCAGTTGAACAAAGCAGTGCGCGCGCCCCCGATATGAAGATAGCCGGTGGGCGAGGGCGCGAAGCGCAGGACGGGCGCGGAATTTTCAGCCATTATGATCATACTTTCGCGGTTGGCTGGCTTCTAGCAAAGGGGGGCCCTTGCGGATAGAGCCATGCGGATAGGGCTGGGGAGCCGTTTCCGCGCATTGGGTGCGCGTCTATGGCCGCAACAATTGGTTGCGAACGCTGCGTTATTGCCGACAAGCGGCACGGCCATCGCGCAGCCTTCCGTAGCGGGCGTAATCTCGGCGTTATGGGACGCCGCGCAACGCAATCTCGGCGCGGAGCAGGAGCGCTGGTTTCCCTGGTCCGTGGTTGCCTTTGGCGCGGGTATCGCGGTCTATTTCGCGCTCCTGACCGAGCCCTCGCTTTTCCTGGCCGGCGCTGTGGCTGCTGCGGCGATCTCATGCGCGGCTCTCCAGCCGCAAACCGGCGGCAATGCGATGCGTTTTCTCTGCGTCCTGATTGCGGCCGGCGGGTTCGGATTCGCAGCCGCCAAGCTGCGCAGCATCCGCATCGATGCACCCGTCATAACGCGTGACATCGGGCCGGTTAAGCTAACCGGCCGGATCGAAAGCGTGGACATCCGGGCGCCCAATCGGGCGCGTATTGTTCTTGCGCCGGTCGCGATCGGCGACGCGAAGGCCAAGCCGCCGCGTTATCTCCGCCTGACCATGATCGGAGCCAAATCCGTAGCTGCAGCGCAGCCGGGCGCAATGGTTTCGGCCCTGGCAGTGCTGCGTCCGCCACCCGAACCGGCCATACCGGGCGGCTATGATTTTGCTCGCTGGGCCTATTTCCAGGGCATCGGCGGCGTCGGCTTCACCTATGGCGCGCCGAAGTTGGTCGAAGCGCCACCGGCGCCAGGTTTCGCCGACTCCGTGCAGAGCGGAGTCGAGAATCTGCGGCTGGCTATGACACGTCGCATCACTGCCGCCATTCCGGGGCCAGACGGCAACATCGCGGCCGCACTCATCACCGGTGAACGCGGTGAGATCGACGATGAAGACAATCAGGCCTATCGCGATTCCGGCCTTGCCCATGTGCTGTCGATTTCGGGGGTGCATCTGGCGCTCGCGGGCCTCGGGATTTTCTGGGCGCTCCGGGCGCTGCTCGCGTTGTGGCCATGGCTTGCGCTGACGCAGCCGATCAAGAAATGGGCCGCAATCGCTGCATTCGCGAGTTCCAGTTTCTATCTCGCCATCAGTGGCGGCGGCTCGCCGGCAGTGCGCTCTTATCTGATGCTTTCGATGATGTTGCTGGGTGTGCTGGCTGACCGTCCCGCATTGTCCATGCGCGCGGTGGCGCTGGCGGCACTGGTGCTCTTGGCCTATGAGCCCGAAGACATTGTGGACCCGAGTTTCCAGATGTCGTTTGCAGCCGTCATCGGCCTGATCGCGCTGGCCGAATGGGGATCGTCACGGCCGCGCGATGATTTGCCGGCGCAGGGACGTGTCTCCTTTCTGTGGCGCAAAGCGCGGCGCTATGTTTTTGGCATGCTGCTTGCGAGCATTGTCGCGACGCTCGCGACCACGCCCTTCGCGATCTATCATTTCGACCGCGCCGGCGCTTATTCGCTCCTAGCGAACGCGCTGGCCGAACCGGTGGTCGCTTTCGTCATCATGCCGTTTGCGGCCATTGCCGTGATTCTCATGCCGTTGGGACTCGAGGCGGGGCCGTTATGGCTCATGGGATGGGGCGTCCACGTGATGACGGCCATTGCGCATTGGG
>DATLVC010000269.1:0-3098 GCA_035577685.1 Micropepsaceae bacterium
CAGTTCTGGCGGGGCCGCGGTGGCATGTGGAAAGGCCGAATTCAGACAATGACCCGGGTATGACTCGAGACGCGGCCACGCTCAGTTCCGGCAAAGGCCATCGCGACGAGAATTTTCCCGTCGCCTCGTTTCTGATCGCACCGCGCCACCGCGCGATCATTCTCGCCTTCTATCGTTTTGCGCGCGTCGCGGACGATGTGTCGGACAATTCCGAGGCCGGTGCGGAGGAGAAGCTGCAGCTTCTCGATGTTCTGCGCCGGACGCTTCTCGGCGAAACCGATGCCGCACCTGAAGCGGTGGCGCTTCGCACCATGCTGGCCGCGCGCGGTGTCACGCTGCAACATGGGCTTGATCTCCTCGAAGCATTCAGCCGCGACGTCACCAAGCTGCGCTATCGCGATTGGAACGATCTGATGGATTATTGCCGCGTGTCGGCGATGCCGGTGGGCCGTTTTGTGCTCGATGTCCATGGCGAATCGCGCGTGCTGTGGCCAGCCTGCGATGCGTTGTGTTCGGCGCTGCAAATCATCAATCATCTCCAGGACTGCGCCAAGGATTATCGGCTGTTGGACCGTGTCTATATTCCGATGGACGCGTTTGCTGCGGCCGGTATCGGGCCGGAGAGTTTGGGTGAATCGCGCGCATCGCCCGCTCTTCGAAATGTCATTACCGATCTGGCGAAACGGACATTCGATCTTCTGGTGCAATCCCGGCCTTTCGCATCCGGCATTTGCGATGCGCGCCTCGCTTTGGAGGTCAGCGTGATTCAGACTCTCGCGGAAAGCCTCTGCCGGCGCCTGATGCAGCGCGATCCGCTTTCGGAACGCGTCCATCATCGCAAGAGCGAGATTCTGCTGCTCACGATTCCGGCTGTTGTTAGCTTTGCCGCCGGGCGTCTTCATCGCCGCAGCCATCGCATCGTCGTCGCCAATGAACGGCGCTAGCGCCATGGAACCCGGCGCGGCCGGCGCGGGCTTCGATCCGCGCGAAGCCCAGGCGCGTGCGTCCGGCAGCTCGTTCTACGCCGGCATGCGCCTCCTGCCGAAAGCCGAGCGCGACGCGATGTTCGCCATTTATGCGTTCAGCCGGGCGGTGGATGACATCGCCGATGAAGGCAATGCCAGCCGCGGCGCGCGCCACAACGCGCTTGAAGAGTGGCGCCGCGATATCGACGCGCTCTACGACGGTTCGCCGCCGCCACGCGCCGCGTTTCTCGTTCCGGCGGTGCGCCGTTACGGTTTGCGCCGGGAAGATTTCCTCGCTGTCATCGACGGCATGGATATGGATGTCGCCGAGGACATTCGCGTGCCGGACCTCGCCACGCTCGATCTCTATTGCGAACGCGTTGCGAGCGCCGTCGGGCGCCTCTCCACCAAAGTGTTCGGGATGGAGGATGGCCCGGGTTTCAAGCTCGCCCATCATCTCGGACGGGCGCTGCAATTGACGAACATCCTGCGCGATCTCGATGAAGATGCGGCGGTGGGTCGGCTCTATCTGCCGCGCGAATTTCTGAGCGAGGCCGGCATCGGCACGCGCGATCCCGCCACCGCCATTGCCGATCCCGCGGTCGACAAAGCCTGCCGCCGGGTCGCAACACTCGCACACGAACATTACGCGGCGGCAGAGACGATTTTGCGCGCACGGCCGGCCGGGTTGCTGCGCGCGCCCAATCTCATGCGAGCCGTCTATTCCGAAATCCTGGCCAAGATGGAGCAGGTGGGATGGGTGCCGCCGCGCCACCGGGTGCGAATCGGACGCGGCCGCCTTCTGCTGACGGTGCTGCGGCACGGCTTGACCTGATGAAGACCGGCACGGTCCATATTGCCGGCGCCGGGCTCGCCGGGCTTTCCGCGGCCGTAACGCTTGCCGCGCGTGGCGCACGCGTCGAAGTGATTGAGGCCGCACCCGCTGCGGGCGGCCGCTGCCGCTCCTATTACGAGCCGGCGCTGGAGCGGGTGATCGACAACGGCAATCATTTGGTGCTGTCGGGCAATCGCGCGGTTCAGGATTATGTACGCATGATCGGGTCCGGCACATGTTTCGCTGGGCCACGCCAGGCCGAATTCGCCTTTGCCGATCTCCGAACAAATGAGCGTTGGTTGCTCCGGCCGAATGCCGGCACCGTTCCGTGGTGGATCTTCAGCAAAAGCCGGCGCGTTCCTGGTACGCGGGCAACCGATTATCTGGCATTTGCCAAACTGATGCGGGCGCGGGGTGAAACGCTGGGCGATGCATTGCCCGCGAAAGGCGTGCTCTCGGACCGGCTGCTGCTACCATTGCTGGTGGCGGCGCTCAATACCAGGCCGGAGATCGCGGCGGCCAAGCTTGCTGCAGCGATTGTGCGCGAGACGCTGGCCAAAGGCGGAAGCGCCTGCATCCCGCGTATTGCTTCGCCCACTCTGGCAGCGGCGTTTGTCGATCCGGCTATCGCCTTCGTGAAAGCGCGCGGTGGCAGTTTTCGCTTCGGTCAGCGTTTGCGGAACATCGCTTTCGCCGCATCCGGCGCGCAGACGCTTGAACTCGCCGACAGTGCGTTGCCGGTTTCGCATAACGACCGCGTGATCGTTGCGGTGCCGCCTTGGGTGGCCAAGCCGCTATTGCCCGGTATCGATGCACCCGATGAATTCCGCGCCATTGTCAGCGGGCATTTCGGTGTCGCGCCGCCCGCGGATGCAGCGCCGATCATGGGCGTCGTCGGCGGAACCGTCGAATGGATCTTTGCCTTTCCCGACCGCATATCGGTGACAATCAGTGATGCCGACCGCTTCAATGAAACCGACCGCGCCGAATTGGCGGCTTTGTGCTGGCGCGATGTAGCGCGGATTTTCCGGTTGCCTCCCGATTTGCCGCCCTGGCAGATCGTGAAGGAAAAACGCGCCACTTTCGCCGCCACGCCCGAACAGGAGCGCAAGCGCCCCGGCGCCGTAACGCCATGGCCGAATCTGTTCCTGGCGGGCGATTGGACCGATACCGGGCTTCCCGCAACCATCGAAGGGGCGGTCCGTTCCGGACAGCGCGCAGCCCAACTGGTCCTCGCCGGCATGGCCGTATAGAAAGACGGCATGAACGATTTCACGCCCCAATCGGTCCGCGAACCG
>DATLVC010000270.1:0-16294 GCA_035577685.1 Micropepsaceae bacterium
TCTCGGCGAAGTCTATATCCTATCCGGATGCCAAGGGCGGCGCAGCCGCCGGCGTCAGCATGAACGAGACGCTGAAAAAGCTCGGTATCTCGAATGAGATGCAATCCAAGATCAAACTGGCGCAGGGTGGCGCCGGCGCGATGAAGATGCTCGCCGACGGCCAGGTGGAATTCGGACTGACTTTTGTCAGTGAGATCATTACTGAACCCGG
Organism: Micropepsaceae bacterium; assembly: GCA_035577685.1. Classification (GTDB taxonomy): domain Bacteria; phylum Pseudomonadota; class Alphaproteobacteria; order Micropepsales; family Micropepsaceae; genus CAIYRG01. The sequence continues at coordinate 212 of DATLVC010000270.1, forward strand.
CGTCGAGGTGGTCGGACCTTTGCCGGAATCGATTTCAACACCAACACGGCTCTCCGGTTTCATCGGGGCACACGCCAAGGACCCGGCCGCAGCAAAAGAGTTGCTCACCTACCTGTCCTCGGCCGACGCGGCAAAAGTCTACAAGGAACGGGGCATGGTGCCCGGCCGCTGAGGCCGCATTCGGACATGAGCATGCAGGAGCAGCTTTCCTCGGACATTGTTCCTACCCGCTATTGGACGAAGCTCTCGGACGGGCGTGTTCGCTGCGACGTCTGCCCGCGCGAGTGCAAGCTGCATGAAGGCCAGCGCGGACTGTGTTTCGTCCGGGCCGCGCAGGAGGGTGAAATCGTTCTCACCACGTGGGGACGGTCCTCGGGGTTTTGCGTCGATCCAATCGAGAAAAAGCCGCTGAACCACTTTCTTCCCGGCACGCCGGTGCTGTCCTTCGGCACGGCCGGATGCAACCTCTCCTGCTCGTTCTGTCAGAACCACGATATTTCCAAGAGCCGCGAGATTGACACGCTTGCCGACCGCGCGACGCCCGAGATGATCGCTGCCGCGGCGGTGAGACTCGGCTGCCGTTCGGTGGCGTTCACGTACAACGACCCGACGATCTTCATCGAATATGCGATTGACGTTGCCGAAGCCTGTCATGCTGTCGGTGTGAAAACAGTCGCGGTGACCGCGGGCTATATCTCGCCCGCGCCACGCGCGGAATTTTACCGCCACATGGATGCCGCCAATGTGGATTTGAAAGCCTTTACGGAGGATTTCTACGTCCGGATTACAAAATCGCATCTGCAACCGGTGCTCGCCACGCTCGAATATCTGAAACACGAGACGAAGACGTGGTTTGAAATCACGACATTGCTCATTCCCGGCGAAAACGATTCACCTCAAGAAATCGAACTGCTCGCCAAATGGGTAGTCGAGCGGTTGGGTCCCGACGTGCCGCTGCATTTCTCGGCGTTCCATCCCGATTATCGCATGCTGGACAAGGCGCGCACGCCGCATGGGACGCTCGCCATGGCGCGGCGCATCGCCATGGAACAGGGCGTGCGCTATGCCTATGTAGGCAATGTCCACGATGTCGGGCGCCAAAGCACTTTTTGTCACCAATGCGGCGCGTGTCTGATCGAACGCGACTGGTATTCGCTTGGCGGCTGGCGCTTGGACCATTCCGGCAGATGCTTGAGCTGCGGAACCCAATGCGCAGGAAAATTCGACGGGCTGCCCGGGACTTGGGGGCAAAAGAGGCTGCCGGTGAGGCTCGCCGACTTTGCCGAAAAATCGGTTCCGCAATCCGCTGCCTGACGGGTTTTAGCCTAGCTGCTGGGACGAATGAATTTGGCGGTCAAATAGACACCGTTGCTGATGCCCATGAGAGCCAGATAACCGACCGGAATTTCCGGGATCTTGCCGCTCGACAGCACGCGCAGCGCCACAAACAGCGCCACGATCACCGTGAAGAACAACATCTGCACGCGCGAGGGTTCCAGCTCATTGCTTTCGGGATTCACGATCAAATCCGACCATAAAGGTTTACGCCGCGCGGTGGGCATGCAGTCCCCATCAGGCGAAGGATTTTCCACTTTGGTTTCGGGAAGCATGGCAGGCGGAGCCGCATTCGCCGGTTGCGCCTCCTTGATCTTGTTGCCGAGCGTAGCGATGCCGCTGATGCCAAGCAGCACAAGCGTACCTTCCGTGATTTCGATCAAATTACCGGACAGCACCATCACGTAAACTGCACTGGCACCAACGACAAAAGACCACATGATGATCTGGAACGTCGACAGACTGGCATGGCCGTCGCGCGACGCGATGACTGTCAGCACCGGGTCCTTGCCCCCCGGCACACATCGCGCACGTCCGAAGATGTAAAGAGCGCCCCATGCAATGATCACCAAAAGGAGCGCGGTAATGATCGCGAAATATCGGCTTGTAATCCCGATCGGCAGAGCAAGATCGAGCGGACCCACGGCCGTTGCGGCTTTGACGCGAAAATCGGCAAAAGGGACCATGGCGAGGCCGGTATACTCACCCGCGGCATCTGAACCGAGAAGGCGGGAGAACCAGCCCGGGACCGGCCGGCCGTCGAGCGAAGGCACGGACGCTGCGTAGGTCGCCGTCGTTCCGGTTCCAGTCGCAATCAGGCGAATCGCCGGGCTCTTCACCCAGTTTTCGTCCTTGATATTCCGCCACCGGAAGCAGACGAGAATATCCTGAATAGCCGGGGTCGAGCCTTGCCCCGAGATGGTGAACATCACTTCGCCGTTGCGCGGTTGCCAGACCGTTTCTGGATCGACGGTGACCGAGAGCTTCAAATTGCCGGCGGGCAATCTGTCCGGTTCTTTGTCGCACATTAGCGGAGCGCCTTGCGCATTTTGAGACGGCACCGAAGCAGCCGGCGCGGCAGCGGATGCGCTTGTGTCGGTCTGAGCGACGGCATTGGCGCCGATCATTAAGGTTAACACCAGGGCGTAACCGGCAACTGCGCGGAAGGACGCAGAGAAGGCGCAATGACCAAAAGACTTCATGCTGGCCGGCTCCTTCGTATACGGACGACTTGGCAATGAGGCGGAAAATTACTGAGTTTGGGACGGTGACGGATGGTCGCCAAAGCTTTCGGTCACATAACGGAATGCTTCAAAACTCGGCGACCAATGATCGGGCGGCAGACCCGCTTTGTGCTTCAAATGGCGGATGAAACTGAGAGGATCGTGAATTCCCTCCCAAACGCTGGGAAGGAAGATCGCCTGCTTGCCGGCATCGCGGATGATCAGCCCGTCAATGTCTGGCCGAAGCGCGTGAGCAAGTTCGGCTTCGGTTTCGACACGAATGCGTCGCGGCGTCGACAGAATCGAAATATGGAAATTGAGTTGCTCCAGTTCCGCGGCCGTGAGCGGCGGAAACCTGGGATCGTCGAACGCCGATTTGCGTGCATTCTCCACCACGTCGTTCAAGAGCGAGCGGTGCGGCACAAGCGAGCCACGGCAACCCCGTAGACGGTCACCGATTTTCAGGGTGACGAAAGTCGCGCGCTGGGCCCGGAGCACGCGTGGGACCGGGCCTTGAAATTTCAGCTGTAGAGGCTGGCCCAAATTGTGCGCGCCATGGCGCACCACTTCCCTAGCGAGCCGCATGAGAAGTTGTCGCGTGGCCCCATCAAGCTGCGCCGAATGGGCATATTCGAAAGCGAATGAGCCGTAGCCGACGACTCGGTCTCGCGGACCTCGCGTATCGCCGGAATTGCGGACGTCCAGCGCTGTCACACGCAGGTCGCGCCGCTGCGCCTGGTCAAGCAACCCGTGAATCGAGAAGCGCCCACAGGCGCGATCTCCGTCACAGCCTGCTGGCTGCAGGCGTTCGATCGCGATCGTGGTCTCTTCGTCCTTGGCTTGGCATGTGGCGTAGTCGTGGTAATGGCTGAGATCGGAGGAAACGACGATTGCGGTCTCAGGGCCGCCCCACAACGTGTCCAACGCCTGCGAAACGGATTCCCGCGGGGTTTGACCGACCAGGATCGGCAGGATTTCGACCTCACCCAGTGCCCGATGGATGAAGGGCAGATGCACTTCCAGACTGTGCTCGTTGACGAAGGGGGCCAAGTCCACCGCCACACCCGTTTGGCGGGCGAGCGTATCGCGCGCGGCCACATCCACCCTCAGAGGGCCGAACGGCGTTGCCCAGGCGTCGGCCGGCGACAACGCCATTCCCCTCACCGGCTGGCGGTGATTGGGACCCAGCAGGATGACGCGTTTGATTTCGCCCTTGCGATTTGCCAGCAGCCGATAGGCGGACGCTGCAATATCGCCGGAATAGACATGGCCCGCATGTGGAGCAATCACCGCCTTGGGCGTAAGCGGCGGAGACGTGGCTTTCGCGAGGCTGGCATCGACGCCGGCCGCAAGTTCATTCGGATTGGCCGGGTAAAAGGTCCCGGCAACATGGGTTGGGTGCAACGACGAATTCATGCGTCGATCATCGCGCAACCGGCGCCTGCCGCCAAGCTCCCGCAAACGGAAAATTGCCCGAGGCTTAACGGCGGAAAAAAGGGCCCCACGCGATTGCGCGGAGCCCTGTTAACACATGCGGCATTGGTTCCTAGAGAGGCGGGCGATTCATTCCGCCGGCGCCATAAATCTCCCGTTCCCGCCTCGCTTGTTCCGCACTGTAGGGTGCCGCCCGTTCATCGAAGCCGGCCCAGCCTTCGTGGCGATAGGCTTCGCCCCGTTCGCTGATGTTGATCGCCGAGCGATCGAGAATGGCTTCGTAACGGACACGCTCGCCATCGGGCACGCGCGCGGTTACCAGCGTGCCACCGCGTCGGATGCCTTCCGCATAGATGTGCGCTTCTTCTTTGCTGACACCGGCTTGGGTGAGTGCTCCGATAATGCCGCCGGCCGCGCCACCGGCCACGGCACCCGCAGCCGCGGCGGCAAGCCAGCCTGCCGCCACCACGGGCCCTACGCCCGGAATGGCGATCATACCCAGACCGGCAAGCACGCCTGCAGCCCCACCGAGCACCGCTCCAATGCCGGCACCGGCTTCTGCACCTGCGGCCCGGTCCGTGCTGGTCTCGACGCGTTTTGTACGGGTGCCCCGATCGCCCGGGTACCAATTGTCAGCATTGCTCGCGACAATGCTGATCTCACGGGGCGGAAGGCCCGCCGCTTCCAAGTCTCTCACCGCTTGGCTGGCGGCGGAATAATCGTCGTACAGACGCGAAATGGTTACGCTCATGTCGTTGCTCCTCAGATCCAGAAAAGGAATTCGAACCGCTGGTCGGCGGCATTAGTTCACAGTCACGTTGCCCTGATAGTCGAGCGTGATATTGACGGACTTGCCATCTTTCATAGCTGTGGCGCGCCAGAATCCGTTTGTGTCCTTAGCCAAACCAGAGACGTTGGCGTAACCGCGTGCTTCGATCCGAGACTTGGCTTGGCCCTCGGTGAAGCTGTTGGCGCCCGTCGCGGGAGCGCCGGGATTGTTGCCTTCCGTGGTCTTGATGGCGGGATTGGTGTGATCGTTCGTGTTCGAAGACGTTTGTGCAAAGGCGAATGTCGACCCGGCAAGGAATGCGATGATGGTCGCCATTGTCAGGTTATGACGCATGGTTTCTCCTCCATGGTGGTTGCGTCGAGAACTCTGGCACGACGGTTGGGTTCCAAACAAAAATGCGAGCGGCAACAACAGCTACGGCTTCGTCGCGACGGAACCCTCAGTGCCAACGGCACGTTCCCTCATGCAAGATTTCGATCACAGGGGACGCATATGCTGAACATTTGGCGCAATAAGATGCCGGACATCGAAAATGCCGGCAGCGAAGCGGCCAATCGCGTGATGAAGGCGGCAAACAATGCCGCGCAATCGGCGAAGGATGCTTCGGGACATTTGGAAGAATGGGCACAGGAAGGTCTCGAGTCGATGAAGACGCGCCCGCTGATGTGGGGCGCTGCTTCGCTCGGATTCGGCGCCCTCATGGGTGGCCTGTACGCGTTGTTCCAGAAGGCAAAGCCGAAGCGTCGCGTTGCCGCGCGATCGGTGCCCGCGCGCGCTCATGCCAAACAGACATTGCGCGCCAGTGCCGAGCCGGCGGGTACGAAAAAACGCGCCAAGAAGACACGGCGCACACCATCGGCTGCCGATGCCTGACGTGATGCCCAGGTTGCCATCCGGGGCGGCCCGCCTTGCTAGCCGTCATCCCGAGATCTGGACCGCTTATGAAAAGCTCGGTGCAGCCTGCGCGAGCGCAGGGCCGCTCGATGCGCGCACGCGCCGGTTGGTGAAGCTCGCACTGGCGGTGGCCTCGCAAAGCGAAGGTGCGGTTCACTCCCACGCGCGGCGGAGCATTGCGGATGGGTTAAGTAAAGAGGAGCTTCTGCACGTGACACTGCTGGCCATTCCTTCGATCGGTCTCGCCAAAGCCGTTGCGGCAATGACCTGGATCGAGGACGTGCTGAAGGAGGTTACTCCGCCGGCGTGAGATCCAAAACGCCCCGCAAAGCGGACGCAATGACGTCCGGCGGCTGGGCACCCATCAGCAAAGGCCGGCGATTGGCGATGAAGGCCGGTACGCCGGAAATTCCCGCACGCCGGGCGGCGTCTTCATAGGCGCGGACTTCCGCTGCGCCGTCCTCGCCTTCGAGAAAGTCGATCGTGTGCGCTCGGTCCATGCCAGCCTGCGATGCAACATCCGCGAGCGTTTCGGAATCGCCAATGTCGCGGCCTTCGGTGAAATAGGCCCGCATCAGCGCCTCCACGACAGCGTCCTGCCCGCCCCCCTGCCCGGCCAGCCAGATCAGGCGATGCGCGTTGAACGTGTTGGGCGTTCGAATCATCAGGTCGTAGCGAAAACGCAAACCCTCCTGCACGCCGAGATCGGTCAGTTGAGCGTCCAATTGCTGTGAGCGCTCCATGGAACCGAATTTCCGCATCCGATAGAGACGGCGTTCCATACCCTCCGGAGGCATGTCGGGATTCAGCTCGAAAGGCCGCCAGGTCACGCGAATGGGAGCATCCGGTCCAATCATGGCAAGCGCCTTCTCAAGCCGGCGCTTTCCCACGTAGCACCACGGGCAGATGACATCGATGAAGACCATCAGATCGAGCACGGGCTCCGGCATAAGCTTTCCTTCGGGGCATTGGCTGCTGAGTATCATTATTGCGCAAACACCCGAGAACCGCGAGCGCACTCCAATCCCCAAACGAACAGGTGGATGACCGGCTGACACAAAATCGATCTTTCGGCTATAAAGTCGGCATGAGAAAAAACCACCTCGCTGCCGCGTTGGCCCTGTCGGCTCTTGCCGTGGTTTCCGCGGTATATCTGAGCTCCCGGGTGGCGGGCGGGCCGCTGCAGACGGCCAATGCGGCGGCGGCACCGGCAGCCGCGATTTCCCAGTTTTCGCCCAGCCGCTATCTCGAACATGTGACCTATCTCGCTTCCGATGCGCTCAAGGGGCGCGGGGACGGCTCGCCCGAGCTTGACCAGGCCGCCGGCTACATCGCGAAACAGTTCGCGCAAATCGGCCTTAAGCCTGCGGGCGACAACCATACCTATTTCCAGAATTTCGAGATCACCACCGGTGCCCAACTCGGGAAGAACAATGCGCTTCAAATCGCCGGCGCCTCCCTGAAAATCGATTCGGATTTCATTCCCATCCTGTTTTCCAATACGGCCGAATTCGAAGGACCGCTGCTCTTTGCCGGATATGGGATCACGGCGCCGGAATACAAATATGACGACTACAGCGGCGTCGACGCCAAAGACAAAATTGTCGTCGTGTTCGACCACGAGCCGCAGGAAGACGATCCGAAGAGCGTGTTCCTGGGAAAAGACTTCACCGCTCACTCGTCCTTCACCAACAAAGCGATCAACGCCCGCCTGCACGGGGCCAAAGGGATCATCTTTATCACGGAGCCCAGTCACCCCAACGACGATCTCGGGCCCACCGAGCGTCAAGTCGAGGAAAGCGATCTAGGCATCCCCGCCGTTCATGTGAAGCGGGATTTCGTGATCAAGCCATTCCGGATGGCCGGCAAGGACCTCGCGGCCTTGCAGAAAACAATCGACAAGGACCTGAAGCCGCAATCCTTCGAGCCCACGAATATTCGTGCCCGCATCGCGACGGAAATCATACGAAGCCGCAAAACCATCAAAAATGTCGTCGGCGCATTTCCCGGCACCGATCCGGCCTTGAAAGACCAGTGGATCGTTGTCGGCGCCCATTACGATCATCTGGGCCTTGGCAATCGCAATTCGCTGGCGCCGTCTTTGATCGGCCAGGTACACCACGGGGCGGACGACAACGCATCCGGCACTGCTGGCGTGATCGAACTCGCGCGGGCGGCCTCGACAAGCAAGCCGCAATGGAAGCGCTCGGTCCTGTTCATGGCCTTCGCCGGCGAAGAGATCGGACTTTTGGGTTCGTCCTATTTTGCCAACCATCCCACCGTGCCGCTCGCCGGCATCGATACCATGATCAATATGGACATGATCGGCCGACTGACGAACAACCGGCTTTTCGTCGGCGGCGTGGGCACGTCACCCAGTCTCAAGCCGGACCTGGAAGGCCTCGATAAGCAGGCCGGTCTCGATTTGAACTTCTCGGAATCCGGCTATGGTTCCAGCGACCATACCTCATTCAACGCCAAGAAGATTCCCGTCCTCTTCTTCTTTTCGGGGCTTCATACCGATTACCACAAGCCCTCCGACACGGCGGACAAGATCAATGCCGCAGGCGCGGTGAAAGTGCTTTCGCTGGTTTATCGGCTTACGGATCGGTTGGCGACCGAGACGCCCAAGCTCGCCTACAATGAGGTAAAGGAGCCGATTCCCGCGAGCCGCGGCGGCGGGCGGGGTTATGGGCCCTATTTCGGTTCGGTTCCGGATTTTCGCGATGACATCAAGGGCGTGCTGTTTTCGGATGTGCAGAACAACAGCCCCGCTGCGAAAGCCGGTTTGAAGGCGGGCGATCTGATGGTCGAATTCGACGGCAAGGCGATCCAGACCTTGGCCGATTACGCCTATGCGCTGCGCTCGAAACAACCCGGCGATGTTGTGGCCGTGGTGGTGAAACGGGATGGCAAGGACATCAAAGCCAACGTGACGTTGGAAGTGAGGAGATGATCATGAAACTGCGAAGCATTTTGATGGCATCCGCGATCGCGGGGCTTGCACTTGTCCCGGTCATTTCCGCACCCCCGCAAGCCGCACCGGCTGCACCGGTCATACCCCCTCAACCGACGGCCAAACCGATCAAGCCGCACCCGCAGGAAATCCATTTGCGCAATATCCGGCAACTGACAAATGGCGGCGAAAACGCGGAAGCCTATTTCTCGCCGGACGGGAAGAAGATCATCTTCCAGTCCACCCGCGAACCGTTCAAATGCGATCAGGAATTCATGATGAATACCGACGGCTCGGATGTGAAACTGGTGAGCACAGGCCAGGGCCGCACCACCTGCGGTTACTTCACGCCGGACGGGAAGCGGTTCATCTATGCCTCGACGCATCTGGGTTCACGTGACTGCCCGCCTGTGGCGGACCGATCGGAAGGCTATGTGTGGGCGATCTATCCCTCCTTCGACATTTTTTCGGCGAACCTGGATGGCTCCGACTTTAAGCGCCTGACCACCACGCCTGGCTATGATGCCGAAGGGACAATTTCGCCGGACGGCAAGAAGATCCTTTTCACGTCGGCGCGTGACGGCGACCTCGAACTTTACGATATGAATTTGGACGGCACGAACCAGCGCCGACTGACGCATGACCTCGGCTATGATGGCGGCGGATGGCATTCGCAGGACAGCCAATGGATCGTCTGGCGCGCGAACCGGCCCAAAACGCCGGAAGAGATCAAGCGCTATAAGGAATTGTTCGCCAAGAATCTGGTGATGCCGGCGAAGATGGAATTGTTCATCATGAAAGCCGACGGCACGCAGCAGAAGCAGATCACCTTCAACGGCGCGGCGAATTTCGCGCCCTATTTCGTGCCAGACGGCAAGCGCATCATCTTCGCGTCAAACATGAACGACCCGCATGGCGGAAATTTCGATCTCTTCATTATCAACCGCGACGGCACCGGCCAGCAGCAGATCACATTCGATGAGAACTTCGACGGCTTCGCGATGTTCAGCCCGGATGGCAAGAAGCTGATCTGGGAATCCGATCGCAACGCCCCGACGCCAGGAAGCACCAACGTGTTCATCGCCGACTGGGTGGAGAATCCATGAGACGCAGCTTTCATTGCGCGGGTTTTGTGTCCGCTGTTTTTCTCGGCTGTATCGCCGCGGCTTCGGCGATGGCCGCGCCCATGGCCACGATCCAAACCTCCATGGGCGATATCGTCCTGGACCTCGACCGCGAACACACCCCCGCGACGGTCGACAATTTCGTGCGCTACGCGAAGGAGGGCCATTTCGACGGCACCGTATTCTATCGCGTCGTTCCGGGTTTCGTGATCCAGGCCGGCAGCTACGACTCCAGGGGCATGGGCCGCCCTGTGCATGATCCGATCCCGCTGGAAACCGCCAACGCCGGGAGCAATCTGCGCGGCACCATCGCCATGGGGCGCGCGGCGGAGCCGGATTCGGCGCGCGCGGAATTCTTCATCAATCTGGCCGACACCAAGGGGCTCGACCGCCAGCCCGACGATATGGACAACAAGACCGGATATGCCGTCTTCGGCCATGTTACCAGCGGCATGGAAGTCGTTGACGCCATTGCCACGGTGCCGCTCGGCGGCGGCGTCGGCCCATTCGGCGATGCCGCACCGGTGCTTCCGGTCGTCATTCGTAAGGTCGTTATTTCCGACAATTAAGCCGCGCGGTCGAAACCGGCGGCGTCTTCGTGCCACAGCGCTGCCAACGCGGTTTCGATTTCGCGCGCAGTCATGAGACGGCAGAGTTGAGCCTTAGCCGTGCGGCGCAATTGCGGGGATAAGGGCAAAGGGGCGTTCTCGACATACCAGCCTAGATGCTTGCGGAAAATCTTGAGGCCAAGATCATCGCCATAAAAGCGCAGGCTGTCCGCCAGATGGTCCAGAACGATCTCCAGGCGCCGCATCAAGCCCGGTTCGGTCAGTTCCGCACCGGTCTGCAATGCGTGGTCGATGGAGGCCGCAATCCAGGGCCGCCCATAGGCGCCGCGTCCGATCATAATCGCGTCGGCGCCCGATTGGCGCAGCGCTTCGCGTGCGGAAACGGCATCCACAATATCGCCATTCACGATGACCGGCAATGATGTGGCGGCCTTCACCTCCGCCACGGCCCGCCAATCGGCAGAACCGCGGTAGAACTGTTGGCGCGTGCGGCCATGAACCGTAATCGCCTTGACACCGGCGCGCGTCGCCCGCGCCGCCAACTCCGGCGCGTTTCTAGATGCATCGTCCCAACCGAGACGCATCTTCAACGTGACCGGCCGCGACGTGGCGCCCACCGCAGCCGCAATCAACCGTTCCGCATGATCGAGATCGCGCATCAGGGCGGAGCCCGACAGCGCGCCGGTCACCTCCTTGGCCGGGCAGCCCATGTTGATGTCGATGATGTCGGCGCCCGAGGCCTCGGCCAGGGCAGCGCCCTTCGCCAGCCAGCGTTCTTCGCGTCCGACAAGCTGCACCACCATCAGCGGCAATCCATCGCCGACGGCCGCGCGCCGCACGACATCGGGGCGGCCCGCGGCGAACATCTCGCACGCCACCATTTCGGTCGCGACATAGGGCGCACCGAGCTTCGAGGCCGCGCGGCGGAACGGCAGATCCGAAACACCCGTCATCGGCGCAGTGAGCACGCGGCCCGCAATCGGAATATCCCCGATGCGGAATCCGTGGTTCTCCAAGCAGAGCGTGCTATGGTCGTGCATCATCGCCCTGTAATGGATGTTTTCGCAACGTGACGCAACCTCGTGAGTTTCGAATCCAGCGCCTGGGGCTGCGCGCGTGGCTGACCCTGATCGGCGTGCTCATCATCGCCGTGGCCATTCTCTTTGCCATCACGGCCGTCGCGATCGGGGTTCTCTTGTTCCTGCTGCCGGTGTTTGCTGTGAGCGCCTTGCTCTATTACCTGTTCCCGCCGAAATTCCGCGCCGACCCGCAGAACAAGCGCAAGGACACTTCGATCATCGATGGCGAATATCGCGTTGTCGATACTGCGGAGATCGGCCGGGAACCGCCGGAAGAAAGACCGTAAAAGATGGACCAAGAAGAATTGACCAAATGGGCGCTGGCGAATGGCTGGCAAATGATCGGCGGCAATCTCTCCCTGACGAAACCGTCTTCTCCCAATGAGGCGATTGTGCGCCTGATTTTCAAGACCACAGTGGTCAATCTCGAGATTAAAAAGCCCATCGGCAAATGGGAGAAGATTTCGAGCACGAGCTACAGCAAAATCCACCCCGACGAGGAAACCGGTTTTCCCCGCGGTCTCGGGCTCGACACGATTTCGGGCTTCGCAATGCTGATGCAGGACAACAAGAACCGGCAGGTCTTCGCCAAAAGACCGTAACGCTAGCCGTCGAATTGCATGACGTGCAGCCCAGCGTTCCAGTCGCTCACATACATCAGACCCGACGGCGTCACATAGCAATCGCAGGTCATCGCGCATTTGGCGACGTTAGGCCGCGGGTCGATCATTTTCGTCGGCACCGGCGGCACCCAATAAGCGATTTCCTTGGGCTGGAACTGATCCTTGATGTCGAAAACGCGCACACCGGCATCGTGATAGGTGGCGAAGATCATCTCCTCGCTCTGGAACGAGCCGGGACGGTTTTCGTGCAGATTGTGTGGCCCCAGATTTCCAAGCTTGCAATAATCGTTGCGGTCGGAGGGCGTCGGCAATGTCGCGATCGGCACCGGATTCTCATCCGCCCGCACGTCCAGCACCCAGGTGTAGAAATTCCCCTTGGCGCAAAAATCCGCATTGGATTCATCGGCGACCACGGCGAGCTTGCGGCCCGGCAGCGGCAATGGCGTGTGCGTGCCGCCCGGAAATGGCGGCGACCAATTGATGTGCGACAGCAGCTTCGGGCTGGTGGGATCGGAAATGTCGTGAATGGTGAACCCGCCATCGCGCCAGGCGGCATAGCCGCGGTTCCCAGCCGTGATCATGTGATGCAGCGCGTAGCGCTTGCCTTTCGGGGTCTTGTCCACTTCGCCGGCGGCGCGGTTCATGCCGGGCAGCCACCATTTCGAGACGATCTCGGGCTTGGTGATGGTCTTCAGATCGACGATGCAGAGAATGTGGTCGGTGAAGCCGTCGAAATGCGCCGACACATAGGCATAGCGTCCGCCAGGCCACCACAACCGATTGATGCCGATCCCCGGCATGTTGAGGAACGCGATTTCCCGCGGCTCGGCCGGCTTGGAAATATCATGGATCGAAAGCCCCGCACGGAAGGGCTGGCGATTGGTGAGGCTGTCGGCCAGCGTATTCTCGAAATAACCGCGCAGTGAATCATAAGACTGCATGCGCACGATGTTCGCGCCGTTCGCGAGCAGCATCAGGTCTTCGGCCACCTGCAAATGGTGGGTGCGGGTGTTCTCGGCGGTCCGGAAGAAATGGACCGGCTTGAGATTGCGCGGGTCGCGGGCGTCCACGGTCGTGACGCCGTCGCTGAACATATGGCCGACATAAAGATGGCCGCGATTGAGCATGATCTGCACGCTGTCCGGCCGTCCGCCCAGATCGCTGTAGGAGATATGCTTGATGCGACGGCTGGGGATTCCTTCCGGCGGAATCGGCGGCTCCGGCATAGGCTGGGCCAGCGCCGTGCGGGAAAGACCGGTTGCCGCAGCCAAACCAAGCCCGGCCATACCGGCCATTGAAGCGCGTCGTGTCATCATGGACATGCGTGTTCTCTATGCGTTGTTTTGCGTTTCCTCGCTCGCGGCGCTTCGCATTCGAAGCTGCCGCGAAAGTGGCGTGACCATAGCAGCCCGCCGCGCCCCACGAAACTGTCTTGGGTGTTCATCGCCGGTTCAGGCGGGCGAGCCGAAAATGGCGGCCACGCACGATGGAGCCGGGACCCGTGTTCAAGATTTTCTGCTGTTGTGCCGCAATTCTGCTGGCCGCGTGCAATCCGGCTGCGATCCGCGACAACGCGGTCAAGCAGGCGGCCCGCGTAGCCGCCGAGGCGCGCTTTGCTGCGGCGTGCGGAACGGTAACCATTCCCGATACCGCGTTTCTTCCCGTCGATATCACCAGCGGCGGACACGATTTCGTGCTGTCGTTCGCGCGCGCTGTTTGCGCGCAAAAGCCGGATCTCTGGTTCGCAACCGCAGGCTCCCTGTTCCAGCTTTGGATCGCCGAAGGGGATACGCCCCGCATGGCTCTCGAACAGCACCTGGACGGATTCCGGCACGACTACAAAAGCGCGGTCCTGATCACCGATCAACGTGGGCCCTCGTGCAAGGGTGCCGCCGGCCAAGCGATATGCCGAATCGTGTATCGCTGGGAACCCGCAGTTCGTGCGCTCGTCATTGTCGATCGGCAATCGGCGCCTGCCGAACCCCTGCCCGTTCCCGGGCTCATCGCGCGAAGCTTGCCGCGGCGCTCGGCGGCGCTCTCCGGCGACAGCCATAGGCCCGTCTCGCGGACGCAGTGACCAGCCACTGATCTGTCTCCAGCTCGGCCGGAAGCTGCCTGTGTCTGAACGTCCCGGAATCCTGTAGAGTGCGCCCAATCGCCGTTTGAGCGAGGGCCGCAACGAAGGGGGGATTCCATGGCATTCGACAGGAAGCTCGCAATCATCCTCGCCGCCGCGATTGCCGGTCTGGCAACCGTCCCAGCTGATGCGCAGCGAACCGGGAAATATCTCACGCCGCCGGATCAGTTGGTCGCCATCCGCGCCGGGCGCTTGTTCGATGCGCATACCGGTACGCTGCTGACCAATCAGATCGTATTGGTGAAGGGCGACCGCATCACCAATGTCGGCCCGAACCTTCCCATTCCGGCGGGATCGCAGGTGATCGATCTTTCCAATGCGACCGTGATGCCGGGCATGATTGATGCGCATGTCCATGTGAACACCGGCGGCAACACGCCGACCCAGCGCGCGCTGATCGCGCTTGCCAATGCGCAAACCGATCTGGAGGCGGGGTTCACCACCCTTCTCGATATGGATTCGCGCGGCGGCTGGAACACCGTGGATTTGCGCGACGAGATCAATGCCGGGCTTGTCCAGGGCCCGCGCATGCAGGTCGTGGGCCAATCGCTCAATCCGCGCGCCACCAATTATTACGTCGACCCGGCGGTGGGCCGCTATTACGACAGCTATACCGAGGACAAGAACATCAACGGCCCCTGGCTCGCGCGCGCCGCCGTGCGCGAAGCGAAATTGCACGGCGTCGATTGGATCAAAATCTATACGACCCAGGATTTCGCCGGCACGATGCATATGTGGAAGCCCGATGCGAATCTGGTCAACAGTCCTTCGCTGACCTTCGAGGAGGTGCAGGCCATTGTGGACGAGGCGCATCGGCTCGGCCTCAAAGTCGCGTGCCACACCTATGGCGGCGAAGGCATGAATTCCTGCATTAATGCCGGCGTCGACGCGCCCAACCATCTGCTCGAGTTGGACCAGCCCGGCATCAGGGTGCTGCTGCAGAAGAAGCTGCCCTTCGTCTGCACACTGGACGATCTGATCGCGCTGGAGAAAGAGGATATGGACGCGACCGGCGGACGCAATTCGCGCATGAAGCTCGCCGAGCAGGCCTTCCGGCGTGCGCTGGCCGGTGGAGTAACCATCGTGTTCGGCAGCGGCGCCACATCGGCCGCCATCCCGCACGGCAAACAGGCCAATCAATTCTCCTATTTCGTGAAATGGGGCATGAAGCCGGCGCAGGCGCTGCAGACCGCCTATCTGCCCGCGGCGCATATGCTGAATTACGGCGTGGAAAACCAGATCGGCAGCATCGAAAAGGGCAAATTCGCCGACATCATCGCGGTGGCCGGAAACCCGCTTTCCGATGTCAGCGAGATGGAAAAGGTGCGGTTCGTGATGAAGGGCGGCATGGTGATCAAGAATGCCCTGCCCCCCGCCACTTTGGCCCGCAACCCCTAAACCCCGCTTCGCCGGCGGGCGATTGCGCGCTATAATTTTGCCTTCGATGGACGGGATTCCATCGCGTGTAGCATTTGGGTTCCGAAATAACCGATCAGCGCGACGGGAGAGTTTCCAATGTCTGTATCCACTTTTCATGGCCGCATTTTCATCGGCAGTGCCTTGGCCGGCCTCGCTTGCGCAATGTTCGCCGGCTCGGCCGCGATCGCGCAGGCGAATGACGCGCCCGATTTGTCCTCGAACGGCACCGCCTGGCAGACGGGCAATGGCGGGGATTACGCCGCGGTGCCCGGCTCGCCCAGTCCGATGCGGCAGGACCCGGCACACCCCTATGTGGGCAACGGCCAGGGCAAGCAGGCGACCTATCGCATTGGCGATCTGACCAACCCCAATGTGAAGCAGTGGGCCAAGGACATCATGAAAAAGGACAATGACGAGGTCCTGGCGGGCAAGATCGCCTACACCCCGGCGTCGTCCTGCAAACCCATGGGCGTACCGGCCATCAATCTTCAGGGCGGCCC
>DATLVC010000271.1:0-21002 GCA_035577685.1 Micropepsaceae bacterium
AAGCTGGCCGACGTGACCGCGCCGGAGCTGCGCTTTCTGAAGCGCATCTGGATGGAGTGCGCACGCTAAGACGGCGTGGTGTATGCTCGGCGCGGTATGGATATTCGCGCCCCCGAACATCGAACGAGCCCCGTTGAAACCGCAGCCGCCGGGCGCCATCTCAAGCATCGGCTGGCGACGGCGCTGCTGCTCGTCGCGGTGGCGATTTTCGTCGCGTTGCGGCTGGTGCCGGCGGCGGGGTTTGGCTTTCGCCTTTTGAACGCGGCGGCGGAGGCGGCCATTGTCGGCGGCCTGGCCGATTGGTTCGCCATCACCGCGTTGTTCCGGCGGCCGCTGGGACTGCCCATTCCGCACACCGCCATCATCCCCTCGCGCAAGAACGAGATCGGCCGCGCGCTCGGCAATTTCGTGCGCGATTCGTTTTTGGACCCTGGCCTTTTGACCGAGCGGCTGCGGCGCCACAACCGCGCCGCCCAAATCGCGGCGTGGCTCGATTCGGAAGATGCGGCGCATTTCGTCGCCGAGCGCATCGTCGCCATGGTGCCGCCGCTGCTGAACGGGCTGAACGATGCCGATGTCCATGTCTTCGTCCGCGACCTGGCGCGCGAAGGCATCGCCCGCATCGGGATCGTACCGGTGGTGGACGGCGTGCTCGACGATTTTGTCGCTACCGGCGGGCATATGGAAATCGTGGATGCGCTGCTCGCCGTGGTGCGCCCGTCGCTGCACGCGCTGAAGGATCCGATCGTGGAACGCGTCGGCGAACGGACGGGGCGTTTTTTCCCGCGCTATTTCGACCGCAAGATCGGCGAAAGAATCGTCGGCGGCGTGGACGCCTGGATGGATGCGATCGGCACGCGCGGCAGCCCGGAGCGGGCGGGGCTGGATGTGTGGCTGCACCAAACCATCGTGGCGTTCCGGAAATCGGAGGATTATCCCAAATTGCTGGCGGAGGCCCAGACGGCAATCGCCAACAATCATGCGCTGCTCAATGCGCTGGGTACCATCTGGGACGAAGTCAAACGCGAGCTTCTCGCCGATACGGCGTCCGCTTCGCCCAAGACCGCCACGGTCGTCACGAAAACCGTGCGGACGGCGGGGCGTCTGCTGCAGCAAATGCCGGTGATGCAGGATTATCTGAACGCCGCCATCGAGCGCGTGCTGGTCGATTACATCACGCCCTGGCGCCTGCAGATCGGCAATTACATCGCCGAGATCATCCAAAGCTGGGACGGACCGAAGACGGCCGAAATCATCGAGCGCCATGTCGGCAACGATCTGCAATATATCCGCATCAACGGAACGCTGGTGGGCGCGGGCATCGGGGCGGCCCTGTTTCTCATCAGCGCCGGCATCGCGTCGTTGTGAGCGTCAGCCCGCGCCTTCGATCTCTTCGCGCAGCATTTCGAGTTCGAGCCAGCGCGTTTCGGCCACGTTTTTCTCGGCCTCGGCGGCGGTCAGCTGCGCGGACAGTTCCAGAAACCGCTTGGGATCGCGCGCATACAGCGCCCCGTCCGCAAGCTGCGACTGGAAGCCGGCGATTTCCGCGGTCAGCGCCGCGATACGGCCGGGCAGCGTTTCCAGCGCATGTTTCTCGGAGAAATTCAGTTTGCGCCGCGGCGCGGCTGCATCCTTGCGCTCCTTCGGCGCGGGGGCTCGCGCCACCGTTTTTGCCGGTTGTTTTGCCGATACGCCCTCGCCCCGCTGCGCGACCATATCGCTGTAGCCGCCAGCATATTCGACAAAGCGGCCGTCGCCTTCGGCCATCAGCACGGAGGTGGCCACGCGGTCGAGAAAATCGCGATCATGGCTGACAACCAGAACCGTGCCGGGATAATCGGCAACCATCTCTTCCAGAAGATCGAGCGTTTCGAGGTCCAGATCGTTGGTGGGTTCGTCCAGCACCAGCAGGTTGGACGGCATCGCCAGCGCCTTTGCGATCAGAAGCCGCGCGCGCTCGCCGCCCGAGAGCACATGCACCGGCGTGCGCGCCTGTTCGGGCTGAAACAGGAAATCCTTCATATAGCTCATCACATGACGCGCTTGGCCGCCGACATGGACGATATCGCCGGAGCCGCCGGTCAGGACGCCGCTCAATGTCATTTCGGGATTGAGCAGTGCGCGGCTCTGGTCGAGCGAAGCGATCGCAAGATTGGCGCCGAGCTTCACCTCGCCCGCATCCGGCTGCAGCCGGCCGGTCAACAGATTGAGAAGCGTTGTCTTGCCAGCGCCGTTCGGCCCGACGATTCCCACGCGGTCGCCGCGGAGGATGCGGATGGAAAAATCCCGCACCATGGGACCGGCGCCATAGGATTTGGAAATGGCCTTGGCTTCGATGACGGCGGTGCCCGATTGATTGGCTTCCGCGGCGGCGAGCTTCACATTGCCGGTCGTGTGACGCTGCTCGCGCCGTTCGCGGCGAAGCGCGCGAAGCTCGGCCATGCGACGCTGATTGCGCTTGCGGCGCGCCGTCACGCCATAGCGAACCCAATCGAGCTCCATGGCGATTTTCCGGTCGAGCTTGTGTCGCTCGCGCTCCTCCTGCTCCAGCACCTCGTCGCGCCAGGCTTCATATTCGGCGAAGCCGCGCTCCAGACGCCGTGTCACGCCGCGATCGAGCCAGACCGTCGCCCGGCCGAGATTCTCCATGAAGCGGCGGTCGTGGCTGATGAGCACAAGGGCGGAGCGCATCGCGCGCAACTCGCTCTCGAGCCATTCAATTGCGGGAAGGTCGAGATGGTTCGTCGGCTCGTCCAGCAGCAATATGTCAGGGGAAGGCGCCAATGCACGGGCGAGCGCCGCGCGGCGAGCCTCTCCGCCGGAGAGAGTGTCGGTCACTTCCGCGCCGGTCAGGCCGAGCTTGCCGAGGAGATAATAGCCACGGTTAGGATCGTCCCCCGGCGCCATCCCTGCTTCGACGTAGGCACGCGTGTTCGCGAAACCGGTGAGCAGCGGTTCCTGCGGCAGATAGCGGATGGTGGCGCCCGGCTGCACGAAACGCGTTCCGCCCTCGGCTTTCATAAGCCCGGCACCGATCTTCAGCAGGGTGGACTTCCCCGAACCATTCCGGCCTACCAGACACAGGCGTTCGCCCGCGGCCACGGAAAGCTCCGCCCCGTCGAGCAATTTCGAACGGCCCAACGTGACATGAATATTCTGGAGCAGAAGCAGCGGCGCGGCCATGGGCTAGGCCCTTAGCATCCTGCAAAGGGGCCGATAAGCCCGATTCGAATGCCGCATGCGCTTAAAGAATCGCGAGAACAAAAGCAGCCATTATCGATCTAATGCCGCTTCCGAGCGCTCCGGGCCCCGAAAATCACAGCAAATTAAGGTCAAAACGCATCCAACGGTGCACAAATTACGAAATTAGTCGAATGACAGCGCTCGAATATGTATCGTTGCTTGGTGATTCGGAGAGGGAAATCCCATGGCAGAAAAAGCCGCACCTAAGGCAAAAGTTGAAACCGTTAGTTCGAAGCAGATCGCCGCGCAATTGGCGGAGAAGCACGAACTCAGCAAAAAGCAGGCTACCGCGATCATGGAAGACCTGACCGGGCTGATCACCAAGTACCTGAAAAAGGGCACGCGCATTCGCCTGAACGGACTTGGAATCCTGCAAGTCCGCAAGCGGGCTGCCCGCATGGGCCGCAATCCCGCAACCGGCGAAGCGATCAAGATCAAGGCGAGCAAAAAAGTCGCATTCCGCGTCGCCAAGGAATTGAAAACCTCGGTTTGACGTGCGCTCTACGGGGGGGCGGATGCTAAGCGCTATCCGCCCCCCGTAAGCTAAAATGGCCTATTTACCAAGAACATTACAGCTGTGGAAACAACGGAAACAACGCAGGGGTGCCGCGTTGCGTGATGCTGTGCGCTTTTTCGTTACCGCTGCGGTGTCATCAGGTCCGCCGCCTTGAAATAGCGTCGCGCATAGTCGAGCAATTGCCCGTCGCTCGGATGATCCACCGTTTCTACACCCGCAAGCTTCTCGATCAATTCGGGGTGGTGGCGGTGAAGATGCTTCACGAATTCCGTTTTCGCATTGGCCGGTCCCGCCACCAGGAAAGCCGGCGCGTCGGCGATTGCCGCGGCGATATCATGAAAGAAGGCCTGATCTTCGGCAGCATGTCCGCTGCCGACCGAGTTCGCCTTGTGATGGATATGCTTGTCGGGATTGTGCGGATGAATGATTTGGGAATCCGCTTCAAGTTTGTTGAAATGGAAAATCCGGGCTTCGCGATGATCGATCCATACAATCGCGTGATTGTGCATGCTCATGGGGCTGGTTCCGTGCTGAAGGGCCGAGCGGCCCAATTTCATCCGCCGCAGAATAGGAAACGGGAGATAAGCATGAAACTAGGGAATTGTCCCTAGCGCCAGCCGCGGTCACGTCTTGAGGCGATAGCCAGTCTTGAAGATCCACCACACGGCGATAAGGCACGCGGCAAGAAAGACCGCCGTCATGCCGAGACTGATCCCGACGCTGACATCGGAAATCTCATAGAAGCTCCAGCGGAAGCCGCTGACCAGATAAACCACGGGATTGACCAGGCTGATCGACTGCCAGAACGGCGGCAGCACCTTGATGGAATAGAAGCTCCCGCCCAGGAACGTCAGCGGCGTTATGATGAGCAAGGGAACGATCTGCAGCTTCTCGAAGCCGTCCGCCCAGATCCCCAGGATGAATCCGAACAGACTGAAGCTCGTGGCGGTCAGCAGAAGAAAGGCGAGCATCCAGAACGGGTGCGCGATGCGAAGCGGAACGAAAAGTCCCGCAGTCAACAGGATGATCGCGCCCAGGATGATGGATTTGCTCGCCGCGGCTCCGACATAGCCGAGCACGATCTCGATGGTGGAAACGGGGGCCGACAAAATCTCATAGATCGTGCCGGTAAAGCGCGGGAAATAAATGCCGAACGACGCATTCATGACGCTTTGGGTCAGGAGCGACAGCATCACCAGGCCCGGTACGATAAAGGCGCCATAGCTGACGCCTTCGATCTGGCTGATGCGCCCGCCGATGGCCGCCCCGAACACCACGAAATAGAGCGAGGTCGAAATCACCGGCGCAATGATGCTTTGGGCGACGGTGCGCCAGGCGCGCGCCATCTCGAACTTGTAGATTGCCCGTACCGCGCGAAGGTTCATTGTGGCCGCTTTACCAGACTGACAAAGATTTCTTCAAGCGAGCTTTGGGTGGTGTGCAAATCCTTGAACCGTATCCCGGCATCGGTAAGGTCCTTCAGCAACCCGGTGATGCCGGTGCGCTCGCTTTGGGTGTCATAGGTGTAAACGAGCTCGTTGCCGCCATTCACGCGTTCCAGCCGGTAGGGGGCAAGCACAGCGGGCATCTCCTCCAGCTTGTCGTGCAATTGCAGCGTCAATTGCTTCTTGCCTAGCTTGTGCATGAGCTCGGCCTTGTCTTCGACGAGGATGAGTTCGCCATGGTTGATGATACCAATACGGTCGGCCATTTCCTCAGCCTCGTCGATGTAATGCGTGGTCAGGATGATGGTGACGCCGGAATCACGCAAACGCC
This sequence comes from Micropepsaceae bacterium, assembly GCA_035577685.1. Lineage (GTDB taxonomy): Bacteria > Pseudomonadota > Alphaproteobacteria > Micropepsales > Micropepsaceae > CAIYRG01. The sequence goes on from DATLVC010000271.1 coordinate 5,537, forward strand.
GCACGATCCGCCACATATCCTTGCGCAATTCCACGTCGACGCCCGCGGTCGGTTCGTCCAGGAACAATATCTGGGGTTCATGCGCCAGCGCCTTGGCGATCAGCACGCGGCGTTTCATGCCGCCGGAAAGCGTGCGGATCCTGCTGTCCTTCTTGTCCCAGAGGGTCAGATCCTTCAGCACCTTGGTGACATAATCGGGGTTTGCCGGCTTTCCGAACAAGCCGCGGCTGAAATTCACCGTCGCCCACACGGTCTCAAAGGCGTCGGTCGTCAGTTCCTGCGGCACTAGGCCGATAAGGGAGCGCGCGGCCCGGTAATCCGTGAGGATGTCATGGCCTGCGACGGTGACCTTGCCTTCGCTCGGATTGACGATGCCGCAAACGATGCTGATTAGTGTTGTCTTGCCGGCGCCATTGGGACCCAGAAGCGCCAGGATTTCCCCTTTGCGGATATCGAGGTTGATGCTCTTCAGAGCCTTGAACCCCGACGCATAGGTCTTGGAAAGATTGGCAATCGAGAGGATAGGTTGCATGATCTAGAAGCTTGGCGCGCGGCGGCGACAAACGAGCAGAACTTTCCCGCGATCACAAGGGAAATTCACGAGCGGACGACGAGGAAAAGCGTTGCCGCGGCTTGACCAGCGAATCGACCGTCTCGGAACACTGTCTATCGGGATTTCGCGCGGAGCATCGGAACTTCGGCCGATGCGGGGTCCGGGTCCGGCTTGAAGCTCATGACGCGCAATTGCGTCTTGCCGATGACAAGGTCGGCGTCTGCCGGAAGCGGCGCGCGCTCGGAAAACTGGGAATCGGCGATAGAGAGGGAGCCGCCGGCGCAGGGGGCAATCCAAAAACCATCCTCGAACCAAATCTCGGCGGCCTTCGCCGCACCGGCATCAGGAAGAACGAGCGCGCCGTCAGTCGATGTGCCAAGGCTGATCCGTCCTTGGAACAAAACCCACTGCGTGCACAAATCCTCGCGCCAGGACGGCCATTTGCTTGCCTGCACGGGATAGGTGAGCTGTGTTTCGTCTGCCATCAAAGACATGACGACAGCGCTGGAATTCTCCGCGGGACGCCGCAAACGAATGGCAACCGGCGCTGGGTTTCCGATGCACTTGCCGATTTCGATCACCGTATCGCCGGGCGGCAGTGCGTAAGGCTCGCCGGGTGTCAAAATCCTGTCGCCAATCGAGCTTCCATTCGTGCTGCCTAGATCTTCAATGAACCATTCCATGCCTTTGGCAAAAAGGCGCAGATTCTTATCCCCGCGCGAGAGCCAGCGGCAGCCGATCGGAACGTCGACCGCTTTGCCTGAAGACAGCCGGCCAATGAGGACGTCGCGACGGGGCATAAGCCGAACGCGGCTCTGCGGGGTGGAAAGCTCAAGATCGTCCTTGGCGACAAGCTCTTGCTCGAGCAAACGACGCAGGCGCTGGATCTTGCCTTTAAGGGCGACGCGTTCGGGGTGGCGTTCGAGAAGGCGCGTGGCCGTCACACAACGCGCAAGCGCTTCGACGACATCTCCTTGCAGCACCAGGGTGGGGATTTTCTTCGCCGATTCCCATGCGACCTCTTCATCGCCCTGAACCGCGCGCGCCGAGATCATGTCGGTTCCGCCCGATTCCTCGCTCAGCAGATCGGTGAGCAGTGATTGGATGATGGCGATCTTGGGAATTGCGTTGGCCTCATGGAGCAACTCGCTTTTCATCAGCGAGTTCCAATAGGCAAAGAATTCGGGGACTTTGCCGGCGGCGATGGATTTGCTGATGAAATAGCCCTGTGCGTGTTCGCAGCCCATCGTCCGTAATTCGCGAAATACGGCATCGGTCTCCACACCTTCGGCGACGACCTTCATCCCCAGCCTAAGCGCCATGCCTATGGTCGATTCGACCAGCGCGCGTGCCTCGGGGCTTCGCTGCAGGTCGAAGGTGAAGCTCTTGTCGATTTTCAGCTCGTTGAAGGGCAGCTTGTAAAGCATCGCCAGAGACGAGAACCCGGTGCCGAAATCGTCGATCGACAGCGTGAACCCTTTGAGGCGGAGCCGTGCCAGAACGCCCAGGGCGACATCGAGCGTTGCCCCGGACTGCGATTCGGTGATTTCCAGCGTGATCCGCTTCGGTTCCATCCCAAACTCGGTGCAGCGGCGAATGAACTGCTCGCACCATTCGTGAGTCTTCAGCAATTCGGGGGAAACATTGATCGCAAGACGCACCGGCAGACCGCCCTTGTGCCAAGCTGTCGCATCGCGAAACGTTTGGCAGACGACGAAATCGGTCAGTTTGGCGATGAGGTTATGTTTTTCGGCTATGGCGATGAACTTGTCCGGATAGACGGTTCCGAATTGCGGATGCTTGAGACGGCATAGCGCCTCCACCGCGAATTCCTCGTCCGCGGCGTTCAGCGGCACTTTCGGCTGGTATTCGACATGCAGGAGCTCGCGCATGATCGCGTCTTCGAGATGCTCTGCCCCGAACCGCACCTCGCGCTTTTCCAGTTTGACGATGAAACTGCGCAAGTCTTCGGCGTCTTCGCCCTTTCTGAAGACACGAAGCTTCAAGCCCTTCGTGTTCCCAAGCCTTCGGATGGATTCGATGGTTTTGCTGTCAAGTTCCGTTACCACGATCATTTGCGGACGCGACGGCGCGTTGGCGGCGCGTTCGAGCAATTCGAATCCTCCGCTTCTCGGCCCGACAAGGTCGAGCACGACGGCCGCGATCAACGGATCGTAAAGCTCGATCTCGAGAGCCGTGGGGGAAGCCGGATGGACAAGCTCAAGGTTCGCCTCCGCGGCGAAGGCCGCGATGTTGCCCGCAACTTCAGAATCGTCGTGAAAAATGGCGATTCGCGTCCCAGACGGCATTCATCCTCGCTACAGCTTTGAATGAGCGAGAATTGATCGGTTTAGGGAAAGAAACGGTTAAGTCGCGGCGCGTTTTTTGATTTAACGCATTGTTGATCCGCGGAGCCAACCGGGCAATCGCGCGAGGAGCTTGCGTCGCAACGAACCGGCAAATTCCATTAAGCAATGGTTGAAATCGCCCGCGTTAGGCGTGCCGCAGCTCTACCTGTACGACATTCGTTCGCTCCACCGCGAACGCCGCGGCGCACATGCCCAGATAAAACTGCCAATTGCGCAAGAAGGCGTGGTCGTAGCCGAGCGCCTGCACTTCGGATTCGCACGTGCCCAGTCGCGCCGACCACTCGCGCAAAGTTCGCACATAATCTTGACCGAAAGAAAACACGTCAGCGATCCGCAAGCCGGCGGCTTCCGCCTCTTCGCGGAACCGCTTCAGAGACGGCAGCATGCCCCCGGGGAATACGTAATGCCGTATGAAATCGCTGCGCGAGCGGTACGCCGTGAACAATTCGTCGCGAATCGTAATCGTTTGAACAACCGCACGGCCGCCGCGCTTCAGGCGCTGCGACACGACATCAAAGAACTTGCCCCAATAGTGCTCGCCGACCGCCTCGAACATTTCGATCGAAACAATCATGTCAAAAAGCCCGCGCGTTGCGCGATAGTCTTCCAGGCGGATGTCCGCGGCACCCTTGAGGCGCTCCACCGCATAACTATGTTGGGCTGGGGAGATCGTGATCCCGGTGACGTCATGCGCCCGCCCCGAGGCAGCCTGCGCAAAGCCGCCCCAGCCGCAACCGATTTCCAGCACCGAGGCGCGGTCCCCGGTGAACTTGTCCAGGATGCGATCATATTTGCGGTGCTGTGCCCCGGCGAGATTGAGATTGGGGGGATCGAACAGCGCCGACGAGTAGGTCATACTGTCATCGAGCCACAGCCGGTAAAATTCATTTCCCACGTCATAGTGGCTCTTGATGTTGCGCGCCGCGCCAGAAACGCTGTTCCGTCGCACCAGACGGTCTCGCAATAGGAACCCCAGCCGCTGCACGGAATTGCCATGCGCAAACCTGTCGATATGATCGAGATTGAGGAGAAAAAGCGCGATCAGATTTTCGATGCTGTCCGTATCCCACGCGCCGTCAATATAGTCTTCGCCAAGCGCGATATCGCCTCGCGAAGCGACATGCCGGATGACACTCCAATCGCGGATGCGAAAAACCGCATGCGGCCCGGGTTGAGGTCCCGGGAAGATGCGTACCTCGCCATTGGGCGTGGTGAAGCTGAGGGTTCCGTATTCAAGATGGGAAAGCGCGTCGTACCAGCTTCTTTCGATCAATGCGGCGGGTATGAAATTCATCGCGATATCTCCGAAAGGGGCGGCGCCGGCTTGTGGTGGCGGCGTAAACCCTTGGTGGAAAGCTTGGCGGCCTGATAATGAATGAGCGTGATAACCCTGAGAGTCACCAGCGGATAACGGAAAAAACAAAACAGAAACCGGTCCCAATTCGCCTTCACTTTGCCGATAAGTGAGGTGGCCAGCATCAGCCGTTCCGAATCGTAGGGATTGATCCAGGCAGCGATCCTTTCTTTGTCGCAAGCAAATCGAAACCGGCAAAAGCCTTCGACTGCCAGAAACGGCGAGACGTGAAATGTCTTATCGGCCTGCAACCAATCGTCCTCACCGATCGGGCGACGATCTTCGTGGCAGCACAGGTAACAGTGCCGCTCACCAAACGTATTGTTGACCATTGCGATCACGGCCCGCAGATTCCTACCTGCATCGTAGCAAAGCCAAAAGCTAACCGGATTGAAAGCATAGCCAAGAACCCGGGGAAGTGTAAGAAGCAGAATCTCTGCGTCGGCGTCTTGGCATTCGAAATTGGCCAGCGCAGTGGAAATTCCTTCCCGGACTGGTGCGCTCCTGAAGGTGTAATCGCGGCTGAAGAGACTGAAAAGATTGAAACTGTCGATCGAAAAGAGCCCGCGCTTCGACGGTTTCGAGAGGTCTTCCAGCCTTATGCGCAGATAGAAAACACCGTAGCGGAAGGCGTTTCGTTTGGGGTCGCGTGCGGGGGTGAAAGACCTGGGCTGTGACAATCTCGGGCATGGCGATGCTCAAATCTTCACGGAAAAAAGAGCGTCCCCTGCGATAAGTTCACCCAGCCGGCTGTTTCACGCTGATTCATTGCGTCGCGGGCTGGTCTAGTGGATGACACCGGTGGATTTCAGGAAATTGCCGGTGTCCGCCGCGAACCGCGTGATGAACGGCCTATATTGATCGTGGGCAAGAAAGTGGGGCTCCAGATTCTCCGCCGTATAGCTTTTCTTGTATTCGGGATCGGCGAGAATCCTTTGGGCCACATCGTCCCAAATCTTCATGAGCGCTAGCGGCAAGCCTTTGGGCGCCGCCAAACCGCGGAACTTCACCATCAGGACGTTGTAGCCCAACTCCTTCGCGGTCGGCACGTCGGGGTATCCGGCAATGCGCATGTCATTGAATGTCGCAACCAGACGGAGTTTCTTTCCCTCAAGCTGCGCGCGGATTTCCTCTATCTCGCCCAGCCCCATATCGAGCGTGCCGTTGAGCACGTTGATCATCATGTCGCTGCCGCCTTGATGCGAAACAATGGCGACATTCACCTTGGCGGCAAGCTTCAGCTGCTCGGCCGTCTCGCGCTCCAGCGATGCAGGGTTCGACACGCCCCAGCGGCCGCGGTTCGATTTTGCGTGATCGATGACGTCCTTCAGCGTTCTATATGGGCTGTCCGCGCGCGTATACGCGAACCCGGCATCGGTGAAGAAGTTCACCACCGGATCGAGATCGCGGTACGTGTTGGCCGGCTTGCTGAGAAGCGACGTCAGAATATAGGTCGGCGTCGCCGCGTAAAACATGCTGCCGTCGGGTTTAGCGGTCGCCACGCGCGATACGGCCTTGGCGCCGGACCCGCCCTCGTCATTCTCCACGATGAAATTCGCGTCGATGTACCGGTGCAGATACTTCGCCAATTCGCGCAGGAAAACATCACTGCCGCTGCCCGGGGTCGAATGAGTGACGAGCGTTACAACCCGCTGCGGATAGGGAATTGGCGTCTGAGCCGCGGCTGCCGAAATCGATGCCGCTCCAACCGCCATGATGATGCTGAATTTGGCAATGACCCAACGCATTTCCGGCCCTTTCATCAGATGCCGCGATCTGACCTCAGGCGTGCTGCTTTAGCTTCTCGTATCTTCCGGTCCTGACGATTTCGGCGTGCGTACCATCGGGGGCGCGGAACTTGATCGTCATGCCTTCCGGTTTCGACAGGATCTTGCCCCCGTGATTGGCGATTCTTTCGGCAAATCCCTCTCGATCGTCGACCTCGATTCCCCAATGATGAATCCGCGGCCCGGGACCGGCGAGCTGCGCCTCATGGGCGGCCTCGCTGTCATAGACCATCAATGCGAGATCGAATGTGCCGTCGGTCATATGGCGCGATATATGCTCGCGATTGCGCCCGGTCGCGACTTGCCTGAAGCCGAAGACATTTTCATAGAAGCGCGTCGCGCTTTCCAAATCCGTGACCTTTATGGCGAGATGGACGATGCGTGATCCGCCAGCCGGTTCCTTCTTCTTGTAGCGCCCCACCCCCACGATCTCGGCCACCGTACCGTCCGGCGCCCGAAATTTGAGCGCACCTTCGCCCGGTTCCGAGATGATGGCTCCGCCATTCGCCTCGATCAGCCTTACCGCGGCATCGCGATCTTCGACCTCAATGCCCCAATGATGAATGCAGGGGCCGGCGCCGGAGAGCTGCGCTTCATGCACCTCTTCGTTGTCATAAACCATGAGCGCGACATCCAGTGCGCCGTCGGTCATGTGGCGCGATACGTGACCGCGCGCGTAGCCGGTGCCGGTCTGACGAAAACCGAACACGTCTTCGTAGAATTTGGTCGCGCTCTCCAGGTCCTCGACCTTAAGAGCAATATGAACGATGCGTGCCATGGCCTCGAATTCTTTCGGTGATGCGGAGCCGAACGAAAATGACACCGCAACCTATTTCGAGAAACCCATGTTCACAAGCATCTTCGTCAGCCGAGGAGCGTGCCCAACTGAGACAACTGGTCCAGCGTCGCCTTCGCCGCGGCTGCAACCGCCTTTTCATCCTGATCGGCTTGCTGCTGCTCGTCCCTAAAACCCTTAATGGCTTCCGCAACCTGCTGTTTGACAACAACGTCGCTTTCCAAGGTCCGCTTGAATGCTGCCGTTTTCAGGAGAGCGGCGATGTCTGCGCGTTCGGCCGCCCGCGCGGCGTTGCCCGATTTCAGCCGGTCTGCCGCATCCGCAAGCGAGCTGCGGACAAACTGCTGAAAATCATCGAACGTTCCCGCTCCAACTGGATCGCCCACCGAAACCTGGAAATTCGGCGCATCGGGGATCAGCAGCACCGCGCCCGCGCGCAGTTTGTTGAGGTCAAGATGCGGGTTCAGGTCCTGCAATTGCTTGAGGGCGGATTCGGTCTGCCCGGCCGTCGTTTTGCCGACGATCAACCGACCCTGTAGAGCCTGGAGATCGGTATCTTGTTTGATGATGAGCGTGCGCATGTTGTGCCTTTTGGGTTGTAGGTTAGCCACGCAAATTGAGGGCATCCCAAGGCGGCTGCAAACCGCCGGGAATAGCAATGGCGCCGGTGGTGATATTGCCGAGCACGGCGGCGGACTTCGCATTCGTAACTTGGATCGACAACTCGCCGCCACGCACGCGATTGGCGCTGACGATGGCGACGCTGGTCACCAGGTTCACCGCAACCTTTCCATTGAATCTCGCATCCACGCGGTTGTCGTTGAACAGACATTCCCCGGCGGCGAAGATATCGACGGCCGGAGACTCGCCGCGTGCATTCAGGACATTGCCGATCACTGAGCCGCGGGCGGGTTCTATCGCCACCGCGGCGCCCGTTGCCGGCGTGTTGGAGAGCGCAGTAATATAGGCACGCCCGGAGCCCAGAACCAGGACACGCGTGTTGTCGATGTTTACCGTCGTCACATTGCCGGCCTTGGATATCGCGTTCTGCGGATCGATCTCCGATGCGGCGAGTGCAAACCAGGTACCGGTGGTGCCCTGCTGCGTTGAGGTGCCGGAGTCAGGCTGCACGTCGTTGTTGGTGACCACAAATTCCGCATAAGGCGCGCGGAGCATGATGGCCGCGGCAATGCCGAGAAAATCTGACGGCGGCGCGATATCGGTCACCTCATTTCCGGAAACACGCACGCGCCCGACATCAACGGTGATTATCCCGGCGCGAAGGCTCGATTGCTGCGCCGTGACACCGACAGACCGGATGGTATTGCCGGCGATTGTGGCCGTTTGCGCGCGCGTGACACCAATTGCCGTGATGACCGCAGTGGCACCTTCGGCTGCGGGCCCGATATTGCGCAGATGATTGTTCTCGATCGAAATGGAACCCGCGTTCACGGCATCGGTCGAGACGATGCCGTTGTCGCAATTGGCGATAATATTGAGTTTGACGATCAAATCGCTTGCCGGCGCGCCGATTGAAATGCCGGTGCCGAATCCGGTCACTTGATTGGCGAGAATCTGACACTGATCGACGCCGGTCTTGTCCAACCCCGCGGCGAGTGCGATTCCGACAGCCGGTGTACGCGCTGCAGCCGCCGCGGTACAAACAAGCTTGTTGCTCTCGATCCAAAGTCCGTCGACGCCGGCAGCGATGCCGCTGCCTGTAACGTTTAGGCTGTTGTTGCTGATGACCATGGACGAGCCCGCCGCACCGAGGCCAAGCGCGCTGATGGCTTGATCGCGGCACCCCACCGCCTCATTGCCCTCAATGTGCGTGCTCATCAGACTGAACACCGTTCCTGCCAATGTGACCGCCTGATTCTGACACCAGAAGAGATTGCTTTCGATGGCGAGCGCGGCCGTCAGCAGGAAACTTGCCGTCGCGTCCTGGTTAACGGGCGGCACCGCGGCCGGATCGTTCGCGAGGATCCCGAACGGCGCAATGATGGCGTTGTCGCGGATGTCGACGCCTGCCACGACACCTTGCAGGGAAATCCCAGCGCCGCGAAAATCCGTATTCGCAAAGACCGCTATCACGAGCTGGCGCAGCGAAAGCCCGATGGCGGTGCGCACTGTAATTGCCGATTGCCGGCCCAAGGAAACAATCGCCAGATTTTCGATCGCCACCGCGACGCCGTTCTGCAAATTAAACGCCCCGCCTGCGCTTACGATTGCCGTGGCGGGCCCTTGGCCGCGAATGCGCAGCGATCGCGCATTGAGAATGCGCACCGGTTCCTGCAGCGCGTATTGCCCCGGGCCGAGGCAAACGGTTCCTCCGGTCTGCAGCAATTGGTTGACCGCATCCTGAATCGTAAACTGGCCGCTTTGATGCGATTCAACTGTCACGCAGGCGGTACAGCCACAATCATGGCCTTGGACCTGCGGCGGCCAGGGATGGCGGCAATCCGTGACCGTTCCCGCGCCAACATTCCAAATGCCGAGCCGTGCATAGTGATGATGGATACCGCGCGGCGGCGCGCGATCGAGAATCTCGACACTGGCATCGGCCGTGCGCGCGGCGAACACCCAATAGTCGCCCGCACGGAATCCGGTGGTACCCGTGGAGTCGAATTGGACGGTGACGCCGTTTTCGAGCAGCAATGTGGTGGCTGTGGTCGGCACCGCAATGACGCCCGTGGACCCAGAGGCGTCGAGATCCTGCACCTGCACCGGCGTGCCACTTGAATCGGTGCGGAACACCAGGCCTTTCTGATCCCAACGGCGGACGCGCATATGACGCGCCGCGGGGAATGTGCTGTCCGGAAAGCTTGCCGGCAGCATCGCGGCCGGGAGTGCGGGCGTGAACTGGATTCGGCGGGTGGCATCATCCACGGTGATGCGCCGGATTTCGCCCGGTGCTTGCGAGAATTCGCGGATATCGTCGGTGATCTCGACCCAGTCACCGGTGTTGAAACGCAGTACGTCGTCGCGGCCGAGCGTCTCGAGTTGCAGCTCTCCACTCGAAATCACGCTGGCGACGCGGCTTCCGACGCTTGCATTCTCGCGCGACCATTTGAACGTCGCTCCGGTGCCAGGCTGGCCGGGATCGTGGATCTCCACACGGTAGAGCTGGTTTTCCAACCCACGATAGCCACCCGTAGGCGGCAGCTCGCAAGGATCGTCAACGGCGGCGACATCGAATGTGCCGGTGGTGAGAACGCCCGTCGACGGCGCAATGATAGCATCCCAGCCGGGAATGTCGTCATCGGGGGTTTGGCAGGTGACTCCGGTTCCGACATCGCCGTCGAGCACGCGCACCTGCCACACGGTCTGGATGCGGGACGTCGCGTCAACACCAACCGCGGTTTCGATAAGCCCGGGCGATTCCAGATGCGTGACTTCGCGGTCCCACACATCGAGATAGACGAGATGGCTTCCCGCCGTAGGTAAGGGCGGCGGGTTGGGGAAATAGGGCTGCGCGGCATAGTCGATCTTGTCGGTGAATTGAACCTCCGCAAGCAGATCGTCGAACACCCGTTTCGTCGGATCGGCAGAAGCGGCGCCATGATTCTCGGCGAGCAGCCCGTCCACATAAAGCCGCCCTTTTCCGATCTGCAGCGAGCTCCCGGCAACGCTGATTTTGAACGCGTCCGGCGTGGTCGAGGATACGGTTGCGCGGCCCAACGTGTCGCTCGCCAGCGCCCGCAGGCGCCGGTCGATGATGGCTACCAGTTCATTGGCGTCGGCATCGAGAAGAACCCGACCCTGCTGAAGTTCCACGCCGGCATAATCGAGCAGCGGATTCAAACGCACTCTTGAAAAATCAGCCCCCATGGTGGTCCTCCAGACAGTTCATATCAGGTGGCATAGAAGATTCCGGCGTGAAGCCCGAAGCGCAGATACTCGTCGAGCCGGATGCGCAGATTGGTTTCGCGTTGCGGTTGGAAAAGCGAATGCAGCACACCCATCTCGCTCTCGTCATCCGCGCCCCGGCGAATGGAGAGGTCGGTGGCAGGACGAAGCTGGCCATAGGCGGGATCGCCATAACGCAGCGACGTGAAATGCGGCAGCGCCGAGGGATGATCCGTGTCCGGAACGCAGCGATAACGGCGCGGGGTGATCGAACCCGTTGGCACGTAGCAAAACCGCACGCAGCCTTCCTGCCGGCGTTCGGCAATGATCGGTGCGGTCCAGGTTTCGCCTGGCGGATCGCCGAGGCGCGCAAAGAAGATGCTGTTGGAGGCAAGCTGGAGCAACTTGGTGTGCAGCTTCCCGACGATGGTGCATTCCTGGATCGTGAGCGTGCCGCCGGGGCCACCGGCATTATCGCCCGCATAGGCCACGCTCTCGGGCGCCCCCGCATCGACAATGCAATCGGTCATGGTGATTTGCGCATCGGCAACGATCTGGAGTGGCCCCGTGATGCAGCGTTCCAAAGTCACACGCGCAAACGGGTGATCGACGATCAGGCTCGGTGCCCCAGAGGAGGCTGCGCTGCCATCGGGTTTGAGGGTGAGCCCCGGAACCAGGGTACAATCGCGCAGGATCAACTCACGCGTTTCATCATCGGCGGCCGCAGCCAAATGCAATGCACCACCGCTGATCACGAGACCGTCGAGCACGAGTTGCCCCCGTGCGCCGATGGCGAGCGCAATTTCGCCGCTCGCGGCGATCAGCGGACGCGCGGAATCGATGGCCGCGACAACGACTTCGAGGCCGGGAGCACCTGGCGCGAGGACGTCGTCCACTTTGAAGACAGGCGTTTGCGCATAGACCAGGCTGTCACCGATCGAAAGACGCCCACCGGAAGAAATCGCGTTGAGTTCAGGCTGCAATGCATTGCTGCCAGCGATGGTGTGCTGGTTCGCCAGCTCATCGCCTTGCGGCGTGCGCTCATATTCGCCGCCGCCGATGGCGCTCGTTGCCCCGTAATGGAACGTCGCGAGCAACGGTCCATCTTGCGGCGCGCCGAGCAATACACGTCCGCGTTCCGGATCGAATCCGATCGTGCCTGCCGGAACCGAGTCTTGGTGGTTCCAGCCAATGACGTTGCCACCCGAATCCAGAATGTCGCGCAAATCGCAGACCCGCACCTGACCGACCGGAACCGGCGAAGGCGGGTTGCCCGGCCGCAGGAGCAAAAGGCTTTCGCCGTCGCCATAATCATCATCGAGAATTGCGTCGGGCGGCGGCGAGACGCTTGCCTGCGCGGCGCGCACCGCCAGCGCCATCAGCCGGACCGATAGAGGCTCCGGGACGTTGATCGGTTCGGCGAGATGGGTGATGTCGTCTTCGGTCTGGGCGTGACGGAAGAGGCGCAAATCGGCCCCCAGGGGATTGACCCGGAACTTCCGTCCGCTCGCGTCGCCGGGATCGGGCGTCAACGGCACGGCACTCAAGCGAAGCGAGAGCAGACGCCACAGAAAAATCCCGATATTGGGAATGTTATAGCGGCCCGAGCCGCTTTCCGGGCGGCGCATTTCGGCGGTGTGCGCGAGGGCATTGAACGGTCCGCCTTGCAGGAAACAAGCCCCTATGTCGCGCAAATCGGCGGCGGCATAAGCCTGCGGACGTATGTGTTTCATATATTGGGTGGTCGCGAGCTGCTGGAAAAATTCCACGGCGTGCGCCGGCCAGCTCGTCACATCGCTCGCCAATTGTTCGAGCATCAGGGCGGTGCCCTTGCGACGGCGATAGGCGATGGTGTTGGCAACTTCGGCGCGCGGAGACGAGATATTCGGCGATACGCCGTGCAATGGCCGATAGCCGATCAGATCACCGATATAAGGCGCCACCCATTGGGCGCAAGTTTCGATGAACTGATCGTCGTAAAGCTGATCGAGATTTTCTTCGAGGGCCGCAAATTCCCGGGCAAGCGCTCCGATCAGAGCTCGCAGCTGCTCGCCCTGCTCCGCATCGCGGATGCGATAGATGGCCGGCAGCAGTGAATAAAGGCGATCCGCCGTGAGGCTCGTCATGTCATCTGCTCCAACTGATCCAGAGGTCCGGGATCAAGCGTCAAAAGCTCGCTGGGGAAAGCGACGCCGCCTTGCACGCGCATGCGCGATGCCAGCAGACGCACCTGCTTGGAGGGATACGTCTGCGGCAGCGGCTGCGTGCCGCCATAAAGCCGCGCCAAATCCACGGCTATGACACCGGCGACATTCTGTGCAACCGCAATGACGTCCGATTGCTGCACCGGCTGTCCCAGTGCACGCTGGTCGAAGGCGTAATGGGCGCGCAATGCTGCTTCCACGGCTGCGAGTACCGTCTTGGGATCGTAGGCCGGATCGAACTTGACCTTCAGACCGATGCGGAACGTGCTCGATTGCAGCGCGAGCAACATGACGGAGACGTGTGGATCACCGCTCGATTTCAGCGCCGCTAAGAGATTCGTCCATGTCGGGCTCGCGGTCGTCAGTGGCGGGGTACCAACGGGGCCGGCAATCGTGATCGCGACCGTCGGTCCGGCCGGCAGGTTGAGAACCCCCGCTTGTGCCTTGGCAATACCGCTGAAGGAGCGGGCGAAATCCTCGTAATCCAGAAGCGACACGGCACGGCCCAGCGTTCGCGTGGTAATCGGGATGCTGTCGCGCGCGTCGTCGGCGCTTTCCGGATCAGTGCCTCCTTCGGCAGTGAAGGGATTGCTGACGCTCTTCAAACCAAGCGGCCGCGTCATCAGCTGCGTCAGGCTGCCGGACGCAACATTGCCCGCTATGCCCAACCCTTTGCGGTAGGCCGCGCGCACATTGTTGACCCCGCTCGGAAGCCGCGCGCCACTCACCCCATCGCCGAATACCACGAATTCGCGGCCCTGTTCGTCGGTGGTGAGCACATAGGCGCGCTCCGTCGGGGATGCGCCATACATGGTTGGGCGTTCGGACCAGGCAATATCGCCGACTCGCACGGTAAGTTCCGCCGCTGCGCCGATCTCGTTGGGAGCGGCACGATAGGTGAGCGGAAGCTGCTTCAACTCGAAACGCTGAAAACTTGTGCTGGCATTGCCGGCGCCCAGAATCTGCGACACCGACTCTCCGTGGGAAGCAAGCGTGACATTGGCATGGACCACCACGCTGTCGCGGTTCAGTGCGGCGGCAAGGGGCGGCGTGATTTCCAATTCGCAGCGCTGGCTGTCGATAGGATGCGCCGCGACGAGTGTCGCCTGCAGAACAACATCTGCTCCATCGCTCACGCGCGTTCCGCGCACGATGAGCTTGCGGCCCGGCAACAGGCCGTCTGCAGGCGCCTGCACCGGCACACGGTCGGAAACCACGTCGTCCACCGGATATTGCGCGAAACTCAGCGGCTCACTGGCGGCGAAGACGCTGGTCTCGCGGACGGGCGTACCGGTACTTGTCTGGAACTTACCGTAATTCTCGCCGACCAGTTCCACGCGTGTGACCTTGCCGGAGATCGCGAATTCAGCGCGTGACACCTCGGCGACATTGCTCACCTTGTACAATTCGACATAGGCGCCGGCGGGGCCAGGCTCGGCCGGATAGTTGAAGCCGCCCTTCGCGAGAATGACGTAGCCGTCGTTCTGCACGTCGGAATAGACGACATCGAGGTCGACATGGCCTCCGGTGGCAGTCGCACCCAATGGCGAAAGCGTGAAGCTTGGCCAATCGTCTTGGTCTTTGGTGCCTCCGAAATGCGCGACATAATCGGTGCGATACGAATCCGGCATGGCGCGCCAGATTGGCGCGTTGTGGCCGAACACTGCCGCCCGCTTGCGCAAGACGTGTACCTGCGGAATCTGCGCCGGGTTCTTGAACGGATCGATCGAGCCCAGCCCGCGCTTCCAGGTTACCAGGGTGCGATTGTTATCCGGCTGAAGCTCGACCCGATCGACAATCCGGAAATCCCAATTGTTGCTGTTTTGGTTGGCGAGGAATTCATCCCCCAGAAACACCAGCGCATCGCCGGATTTGAGATTATTCCGCACCGTGTCGAGATAGGTGGAGGTGTCGCTCCGTCCCGGGCGCCGCTCCTCGCTGAGCCAGGGACGCATCGCGTTCCATGCTGGCCGCGCTTCGGCGAGCGCTTCGACCGTTTCGAACACCTGCGGCTTCTCGCCGGGACCCGGCACGCTCTGGACCTGAAAGCCGATATCGAGCGACAGGCTTGCCGGGACACCGGTCACGAAATTGCCCGGCTCCGGCGCCAGCGATGGCGGCGGCGTGGGCGGCGTATCGAGTGCGAAGGCGAGCCAAGTCTCCGCCGCGACACCAGCGCGCAAGCGATAGCCGACGAGCTTGCCCATCTCCTGCAGCGACACGCGCTCTTTGGCCGTGCGCAAATAGGATTCGTTGGCGATGCGCTCCTGATAAAAGGTCAGCACATCGGCCGAACACGCAAACGCGTCGATCAGCCCGATGCTGAAGTCATCATCATCGCGCGTGCGCAAGTTCGCGAGCCCGGGGAAATCGGAAGACGACAGGCGCGCATGCAGACTTGCGCGGAACTGGGCATATTCGCCGATGCGATAGGTGATGGACGACAGCCCGCCGCGGTTTTCCACCAATTCCGGCGTTTCCACCTTGATGCCATTGCCGCAACCGCAACACGCATTCACCGGCGGCACGATATGCGGCTTCAGGTCCGGCGTGG
>DATLVC010000272.1:0-3484 GCA_035577685.1 Micropepsaceae bacterium
CGCCCGGCGATGTTCATCATGCCAGCACCTCGGCCAGTGCGCACCCATAGGTTTCGATATCCGTATCCGTGTTGGTTTCGGTCGCCGCCACAATCAAATGATTGCGCAATTGCGGCGCATGCGGATAAAGCCGTGAGGCACGCACGCCGGCGATCACGCCCTTGTCGGCCAGCGCGTCAGCCACCTCAACGGCCGGCTTCGGCAGCTCCAGCGTGAACTCGTTGAAGAAGGCGGGCGTCACCAGGCGCACATTTTTCACCTGCGTCAGACGGTCGGCCAATTGCACGGCGCGCGCATGATTCAGTCGCGCCAACTTTTTCAATCCCGCCTCGCCCAAAAGCGATAGATGAATGGAAAACGCGAGTGCGCAGAGCCCCGAATTGGTGCAGATATTGCTCGTCGCTTTCTCGCGCCGGATATGCTGTTCGCGCGCCGAGAGCGTGAGCACAAAACCGCGCCGTCCCTCCGCATCCACGGTCTGGCCCGCCAGCCGCCCCGGCATCTGCCGCAGGAATTTCTCGCGCGCCGCAAACAGCCCGACATAGGGCCCGCCGAAATTCAGCCCATTGCCGAAGGATTGCCCCTCGCCCGCTACGATGTCCGCGCCCATCGCGCCCGGCGGCTCCACCAGCCCGAGCGACACCGCTTCGGTAACGACCGCGATCAACAACGCGCCCTTCGCATGCACCGCCTCCGCAATCGGCGCGAGATCGCGCAGGAATCCGAACACGTCCGGGTTCTGCATCACCACGCAGGACGTGTTGCCGTCGATCAGCGCTGCGATATCGTCGGCACAGCCTGGCGCGACCGGTGCCGTGACGATCTCGCCCGCCAGGCCCGCCATGGTGCGCACCGTTTCGGCATAATGCGGATGCAGGCTGCCCGACAGCACCGCACGATTCCGCCCCGTGACGCGATGGGCCATCAGCACCGCTTCGGCGGTCGCGGTCGAGCCGTCATACATGGACGCGTTCGCCACTTCCATGCCGGTGATCAGCGCAACCTGCGTCTGGAATTCGAACAGCACCTGCAACGTGCCTTGCGCGATTTCCGGCTGATAGGGCGTGTAGGAGGTGAGGAATTCCGAACGCTGAATCAAATGATCGACGGAAGCCGGCACATGATGGCGATACGCGCCGGCGCCGCAGAAAAACGGCCCGCTGCCGGCGGGCGTATTCTTGGCCGCAAGCGCGGATAGCGTGCGCTCCACCTCCATTTCGCCGGCATGATTGGGCAGCGCAAATTCGGCATGGCGCGCAGATTGCGGCACATCGCGGAACAAATCCTCGATCGTGCCGGCGCCGATCCGTTTCAGCATGGCGCCCCGGTCTTGGTCGGTTAAAGGCAGATACCGCATTGCTTACTTCCTCGGTGTCATGGCCCGCAAAAGCGGGCCATCCAGGCGAACGAAGGAATCAATCGGCGCGTAGATACGCGCCGGCTGGGTGGCCCGGTCAAGCCGGGCCATGACATAGGAGAACATGATAAAACGCATCATAACCCCTTCACGAATTCCGTATACCGATCTTTCGTCATGAGCTTGGCGAGCCCCGCCCCATCCGTGATCTTCATCTTGAAGAACCAGCCCTGCCCTTCGGGATCGGCGTTCACCTTGGCAGGGTCCCCGCTCAGCGTGCCGTTGGATTCCGTCACCTCCCCCGCCACGGGAGCATAGATTTCGCTGGCGGCCTTGACGCTTTCGACCACCGCGGCCTGCGCGCCGCCAGTGAATTTCTTGCCCGGCTCCGGCAGCTCGACAAACACCACATCGCCCAATTGATCTGCCGCGTATTTTGTGATGCCGACGGTCGCAATGCCGCCGTCGGCGCGAATCCATTCATGGCTTTCGGTGAATCGTTCATCCATCTGTCAGTCCCTGCTCTTGCGTTTGTAACGATGCGGCACGAAGGGAAGCGGCGCGATTTCCGCCACCCGCGGCACGCCGCGCACCAGGATGGCGAGCTTTGTGCCATCGGCGGCGAAATTCGCATCCACATAGCCCATCGCAATGGGTGCAGCCACGCTCGGGCCATAGCCGCCGCTGGTGACACGCCCGATGATCGCGCCGGCATTGTCGACAATGGCGGAGCCTTCGCGCGCCGGCGGCTGCTGTGCCAGTCTCAGCCCGACGCGCTTGCGCTTCGGCCCATCCAGCAATTCCGCCATCACGGTTTTGGCGGCCGGAAAATCGCGCGCCAGCTTGCGCCTCTTGCCGATCACCCAGGCGAGCCCAGCGACAATCGGCGACGTCGTTTCGTCGATGTCGTGGCCGTAAAGACAAAGCCCCGCTTCCAGCCGCAGCGAATCCCGCGCGCCGAGTCCGATGGGCAGCACTTCGGGTTCCGCCAGCAATGCGCGCGCCACGCGTTCGGCATCCGCGGCATCCAGCGAAATCTCGAAGCCGTCCTCGCCGGTATAGCCGGAGCGGCTGACGATGGCGGCGGCGCCCGCAACGGATAGGCGCGCCACACGCATGAAACCGAGACCGGCCACGCCGTCCGTATGACGCGCCAGCACCGCTTCCGCCGCCGGGCCTTGCAGCGCCAGCAAAGCGCGCGCGGGTTGGGGCCGCAGCATGGCGGCCCCGCGCGTGCGCTCCGCGATATAGGCGAAATCGGAATCCTTTGTCCCGGCATTGACCACGAGATAAAGCGCGCGCTCGCCCGCCAATCGCGCCGCCATGAAATCATCCTTGATGCCACCGGCATCGTTCAGCAGCAGCGCATAGCGCATCTGCCCATCGTTCAAACCCATGATATCGGCAGGGGTGAGTGTTTCTAGTACCTGCGCCGGGTTTTCGCCGTCCAGAAACGCCTGGCCCATATGCGACACGTCGAAAAGACCCGCGGCCCTGCGCGTGTGAAGATGTTCCTTGATGATACCGGTGGGATATTGCACCGGCATCTCATAGCCGGCGAACGGCACCATCTTCGCGCCCAGCGAGACATGCAGCGCGTGAAGCGGCGTATGTTGCAACGGTTGCGGCGTCATGGCCGGTCCAATTCCTCAACGGTGTGCGCTTTCCGATCCTGATCGGAAAAACGCGCCCCGTCTGTCCTTGGACCTGAGAGAATGGCCGAGAACTCGGCTTACCCCTTCGGTGAGGGCGGCTGCCCTTCTATCCAGACTGTCTCTTCGCCCCGCGGTCCTTTTGCCTGAGAGTTTCCGGGGCGGTTGCTCCTTCGGCGTCCACCGCATGACGGCGGTGAATCTCTCCCGCGGGGGAAGCGATCGCCTCGATATTAGGCCGAGGCGGTCCGAAGTCAATTCGGCGAAGATTACATCCGCTCGGGAACTTCGATGCCCAGAAGATTGAGCGCCACTTCGATCTGCGTAAGTGTGGCGGCGCACAGCCCAAGCCGCGCCGCCCGCAACGCCGCATCTGTTTCGGACAGGATGTGGTGCTCGGTGTAGAAGCGGCTGAAATTCTGCGCCAAGGTGAACACAAAATCGCAAATCAGATTGGGCGCGCGTTTCATTTCCG
>DATLVC010000273.1:0-6196 GCA_035577685.1 Micropepsaceae bacterium
GAACTATTGCCCTCCGAAGGCAGAGGTCACAGGTTCGAATCCTGTCGGGTGCGCCAATAATTCCAAAATTGTTATAGGAATTTTGATCGGCGCATGCCCGAAGACATCATGGATGAAATCGCCGCCCTGGCCGCCGACACGGCTGACATTGCGCACTTACTCTGCGTCAGCCCAGTTTCATAAAGGAGCGGACTGATTTCGTCGAACCCATAAAGTTTCTAAGCGGTAACGGCCGGCTCGGTGCAACACTCGAGAGAATATAGGCTTTCACACTGCGCGAATTCTGCGGGCAGGTAAACGCCACTTCGGCACCCCAAGCCGTATAGTCGAAGCCGCTTAGGCCCCGATAGAGCCCACCCTTTACAGCGAATCGGAATTGGTCGAACGGCGCGACCGTGGCCGACCAACTTCCCTGTGCCGAACCGCCACTGGCTGCGTCGATTTCGATTTGAGGCTGCTCCTGGCCGTTGCGATACCAGTGAATCAAGAATTTGTTGTAGGTGCGCCCGTTATCGACGATCCAATTCAGCGTCATCCTCTGGGCGGCGAACATCGTGGCGGGGGTATCGCCAATCGACGTGATCCGGGGCGGCTCCATCGCTCCGGAAACATTGTCGACACCGCGCACTGCAATCGTCCGGAAGACGCAGGCGGATACCCAATCGACACCATCGGTTTGATCCTCTGGCTCTTCTTCGGTTCCAGTCCGAGGGCAAACCCAGACGGTGTAGACCTGACCGGGAACCAGATCCTCGAGCACAAAGGTTTGCGTTGGATCGGGACTCTTCGGAGAGATTGTATCGATTTTTGAAAAGGGACTACCCGGCTGCGATTGGAAAAAACCGGGCAGCGCATAAATTTGAATGAAATCCGGCATGTTACCGAGGACCGTGAATTGTCCGAGTACACGCGCCTTGCCGGCGGAAAATGGCGGCTGCTGCACGAGCGAAATGAAATCGATCCCCGCAATCACGGGCGAACTCCCCCTAAGAACGACGGATCGGCGATTTATGGCTTCGCTTCAAGCTTCGCGATTCTTTGAGTGAGCGCCACTATCTGAGAATTCAGATCCGAAATGACCTGCCCCAGATCGACCGTCTGTATGGTTCCTCCGCTGGGCGATGCCGTACCTATCTGGAAGCTGACACCACCGAGGATTTCAAGCACCGGCACCCTGGGAAATGGCAAGTGCCCTGGCCCTGGCGCTGGTCTTGGTGCTGAACTGTCCTTCGGAGTGATGACCGATACTTTATATAGAGACAGCCCTCCGGGATAATCTCCATTGAAATTGATCGTCAGACCATCCGAAACATCATGAACAAACGCCCGGCGGAATCCGTGTGGGTTCGATCTTCTTCCCGGAGAATCGACAACGATGTCGGACGCCGTGGTGTGAAGGATCTGGGCCTGCAGGGCAAGAGTTTGCCCGTTCTCAGCATCCATTACGATATCGGTAGCCATCGATTTCTCCAAAGGGCGCTGTTAAAAATAATGGGCTGACGACACTGGAGGTCGTCTGCCGGGAAGCGTCAAGCAAATTATCGGACAGTCCCCCATCCCCAGCTCGTCCCTATAGGAAACGCGACGTGCATCGCGCGAGGCATCAGAAATCCGGCTTGGCGGCTGTCGGTATGTGATAGTCGAAAATATTGGTGTTGTTCTCGGCGCAGATCTTTTCGACGAAATCCTGCTGCTCGCGGCGATAACGGCGCTTGGCGGTCCAGGGCTTATAGAACGCGCCCGGATCATCGACCGTGAACACCGCTTCCATCATCTTGCCGCCGTCGATCACCCGCCAACGCTCCACGACATGCAGCTTCTCGGTGTGCGGCGTGCGGTAGATGTCGACGACAGTCTTATCATTCATGCCGATGGTGTCGATGACCAGCGTGTCGCCTTCGTAATGGCCGACCGATTCTCCGTACCAGGATGGTTTCAAATTCTTAGAATGGGGCACGTTCAGAAAAACCCGCCGCACCTGATTATCTTCCGTCCAGATCATCCAGACTTCCTTGGGCGTTTGCAGGAACACGATCGGGTCCGGCCCGCCATACCCCATGAAGAAGGGAACGCCGGCCGGCATGCAGCTCGATTGCGCGGTGAAGGCGCTCTTCTTGCCGGCGAGGATTTCGTCGATGTCCTGTTCCATGCGGTCCTTCACCCAGGGCATTAAATTGGGATTGGCAAGATCGGCGATGCGGAATGTGGGCTGCACGCCGGCGCCATTGGCCACGAAGGGATGCGCGGGATCACTGACCACGGGTGCCAGCGTGCCCGGCACGGTCTCATAAGACGGCCCACCGCCGTTCAATCCGACCCAACCAGCGAAATTGGACGAGAAATCCGGAATCGCCGGCGCCGGTTGGGCGCCAGATTCCATCGGGGCCACACCGACCAAGCCAGCCAGTGCAGCGCATGCGAGAATCCGCGCTCGTGCAATGAATAGGGACATGGACGCTCCTCCTCTTTTCGCCGCCCGTACGCGTCACACCGGTATTTTTTTGGGCGAAACTATACGCGTCTTCGCGCCTGCCGGCATCGGCAGAATCGCATTTTCGCCGCATGGGTATCTGCGGCGGCGCGTCCGCTTGTGTGCAGGCGCGAAATTCGTAATCCTCGGTCCATGTTGCAATTGTCTCCCGCGCTCCGGCCGGACGTTTCGCTTGCGCTCAACCCGAAACTGGACCGGGCGGCCCTCGCCGCCGAATACAGCCGCCGCGGACGTATCCACATCTCCGATGTCCTGACGGCGCCTTCCGCCGACCGGATTCATGCCTGCCTGAAGGACGAGACGCCTTACAGCCTGTGCCTCAATCTCGGCGGGACGGCTCGTGCGCTCCGGGATCTGTCGCCCCAGGAGCGGCAGGATTGTACGCTTGCGGCGTGGCGCGAGGTCGGACTGACGGGGTTTCAGTTCCTGTTCGACCAGCACCAAGTGTCGCTGAACGGCGAGCCCTATCCGAACCCGACGCATTATTGGGCCAAGGTCACAAAATTCCTGAACGGTCCGGATTTTCTTGCCCTGGGCCGCGCGATCACGGGACTTGCGGACATCGCCTTTGTCGATGCGCAGGCAACGCTCTACCGGCCGGGCCATTTTCTCACCGCCCATGACGACAATGTGCCGGGCACCAAACGCCTCGCCGCCTATGTGCTCAGCTTTACGCCGGTGTGGCGCCCCGAATGGGGCGGCACCATCCAATTCGTCGATGGCGCCAACCAGATCGAAGGCGGCTATATGCCCGGCTTCAACACGCTGAAGATCTTTCGCGTTCCGATGAGCCATTATGTCAGCGTCGTCGCGCCCTATGCGGGCGCGCCGCGCTATTCGATCACCGGCTGGATGCGCGCACGCTAATCAGTGCCAGCGGTTCATCGCCTGGCGATGCAGCGATTCCGGCGGCAATTCTGCCATTTCCATGCGCACGCCGTTGGGATCGGTGACGTTCGACAGGATCGCCTTCGTGCCGCTGAGATTGATGTCGCTGACCATGGCGCCGCGCGCTTTGAACATTTCCGTTGCGGCCTTCATGTTCTCGACATGCACACCGAAATGGTTGATCCCGGCGGGACGCTGCGCATTCGCGGGCAGAAGCTCGATGAACGTATTCTGGCTGATCTGCACATAGACGAGCTGCACCTGTCCCTGCGGATTGGTCAGGCGGAACGCTTCCGGGAAGCCCATCGTCTTGGTGTAATAGGCGACCGCCTTGTCGAGGTCGGGCACGCTGATCGCGACATGATTGAGCGCGACGATTCCGGTGTTGGGACTCGAATGCTGGTTCTGGGCAATCGCCGTATGGACCGCGAGGCCACCCACCACAATGCCGGCAAGGAACAATACCATTCCGCGCATGCCAACCTCCTGTTCGCGCGCATGATTGCGCTCAACTCCACGATACCATTGCGCGCCCGCAGCCGATAAGGTTTTTGCGGGCGCTATGCGGCCCTAGAACTGCGGCGCGTTTTCTTGCGGAATCGTGCCGAAGGTCGTGCCTTCGCCGAAGTCGCGATTGTTCTCGGCGCAGACCGTCTCCTCGAACTGCTTCACTGTTTTCTCCTGCTGATATTCCGCCATGCCCTTCCAGGGCCCGATGAAGGCCCCTGAATCTTCCACCCGCACGATGACTTCCAGCCGCTTGCCGAACGGCGTGGCATAGGGCCGGTATCGTTCGACCACGTGGAGCTTTTCGGTGTGCGGCGTGCCGAAGGCATCCACCACCGACATTTTGTGCGCCTTTAGGCCAATCGTATCGACGACGAGCGTATCGCCGTCATAGTGCCCGACGGATTCCCCGTACCAGGATGGCTTGGGATTGCGCGAATGCGGGACATTGAGCCAAATGCGGCGCACCTGATGATTGCGCTGATAGAGGATCGTGACGCGGTCCTTGGTCGGGATGAATTGCACCACGTCCAGCAGATTCACCGCTTGCGGCACGCCGGAGGGCCAGCAGGAATCATCGGCCGTGTAGACGTGCTGCAAACGCATTTCGGATTCGGCGTTTCGTTTGACGATATCGCGCGCCCAGGGCTGCAGGATCGGATTGGCGGAATCGCCGGCCCAGATATCTTCGGCATCGGGGCTGTCCACGTTTAAGCGGTCGACCGGCTTGCCGTCGGTATCGCCTTCGATCGCATCGAACCAGAGATCGCCGATGCGGCTGAAGAAGCCGGAGAGATCGGGCGGGGCGGCGGCAGGCGCTGCGGGTGCGGGCGCGAGGGCACAAAGCGCGAGCGCAGCGATGGTTGCGAGGGCAAGTCTCACGTCTCAGAAATCCGGTTTGGCCGCGGTTGGGACCCGTTCGTCCTTGTCGTAATAGACATGCACATTTTCGGCGCAGACGGTTTCCGGCCAGATGTCCGAGCCGCGTCCAAAGGTAATCGTTGCGGACCACGGTGTCGTGAACACGCCTTCGTCCTCGACCGTGTAGGTCAGCTGCAGATATTTGCCCCGGTAGTTCGGATCGAGACCGGGCCCGGCGGTGAAATTCTCTTTCCTGTTGCGTTCCAATCCGTCCTTCGCATCTTCGTAATCGATGAGCCGGTAACGCTCCACGACATGCAGCGCCTTGGTGTAAGGCGTTCCGTAGAGATCGAGCATGGGAAAGGGCTGATCCGCCTTTGTGCCGATGGTGTCGATGACGAGCGTGTCGCCTTCATAGTGGCCGACGGAATCGCCATACCAGGAGGGCTTCAGCTTCGCCGGGTGTGGCTGGTTCATGCGCACATGGCGAAACTCATGATCCTGCTCGTAAAGCATGATGATCTCATCCGGCTTCTGCAGAAGCTGGAGACCGAAATTCTTATAGATGAACGGTACGGGTTCGGGCCAACATTGGTTGGCCGGATTGGGATAGACCGTTCCGGCGAGGGACATGTCGCCAAACTTCTTCACGATGGCCGCGGCCTCGGGCTTCAGGATCGGATTGGTGTAATCGCCGACCAATTGGCCGTAATCGCTGGTGCCGTTGCGTCGCGAACGGTTTGTCACCGTGGTGGGCCCCGATGCCAACGGCTCGGGGCCGGGCAGGGAAGGGTGCCACCAAATACCGGCGAAATCCGGAATAGGTGCGGCAGGCGAAGACGCAGATGCCGCATTCGCCGCTGCCGACGCGGCACAAAGACCGAGCGCGATCAACGGTCCAAGAATGATCCTCATGTCCGGCCCCTCCCGTGCCATTCGGATAATCGTTGCATCATAGCACGAAAACACCCGGCTTTGGGACGTTTGTCGCGTGCGGAGCGGCGGTCTTCGGCGTATATATCGCGCCTCGCATCAGGCTTCACGGGAGGGGATCATGAAGAACGCATGGCTCTATGCATCGCTGCTCTGTCTGTGGCCGAATTTGGCGCCCGCGCAAACGGCGCAAGAGCTGCTAAACGACGGCAAGAACGCTGAAAGCGTCACCACCCAGAGCATGGGCTATGACCGCAAGAGCTACAGCCCGCTCGCGCAGATCAACAAAACCAATGTGAAGCGCCTGGTGCCGCTCTGGAGTTCCAGCCTGATGAACGATCAGGGCGAGCTCGCACAGCCGACCGTCTACAACGGCGTCATGTACGTCATCAACAGCAAGTGGAGTTTTGCCATCGACGTCGACACCGGCAAGCAGATCTGGCGCACGCCGGTGAGGCTCGAACCCGGCGTCACGCGCGTCGCGATCAACCGGGGCGCCGCCACGATCTACAACGG
>DATLVC010000274.1:0-28495 GCA_035577685.1 Micropepsaceae bacterium
GCGGCATGCCGATGCGGATGCGGCGTGCCCGGTCCGCGATCCGCTCCAGGAATGATTCATAAAGCGGACGCTGCACGAACACGCGCGAACCCAGCGAACAGGATTGGCCCGTGGAGCGGAACGCCGATTGCGCCGCCACCACAAGCGCGCGCTCGATATCGGCATCGGCAAAGATGATATGGGGCGACTTGCCGCCGCATTCGAAGGTGCAGCGTTTCAGATTGCCGGCGGCGAGCTGCATGATCTTGCGCGCGGTGGCGTGGCTGCCGGTAAAGGAGATTTTGTTGACGCCGCGACTGGAAGCGAGCGCCGCACCCGCCGTGGTCCCAAAGCCCGGCACCACGTTGAACACACCGGCCGGGAATCCCGCTTCCTCGACGAGCTTGGCGATTTCGAGCGCGGTAACCGGCGTCTGCTCGGCGGGCTTGACGACGAGCGCGTTGCCGGCAGCGAGCGCGGGGCCGATCTTCCACGAATAGAGCAGGATGGGCGAATTCCACGGCAGAATCGCGCCGACCACACCCACGGGCTCGCGCCTTGTATAGGCGAGCGCATTCGGCTTGAACGGAATCTGTTCGCCTTGGATTTTGTCCGCGGCTCCGGCGAAGAAGATCAGCCAATCGACGGCGCGCTGCACCTCGCCGACCGTATCGCGCAGGGGCTTGCCATTGTCGCGGCTTTCCAGCTCCGCCAGGCGCGCGCCGTCACGGCGGACCAACTCCGCCAGTTTGTAGAGAAGCGCCCCGCGCTGGCTGGCGGTGATCTTGGTCTTCCATGGGCCGGCCATCGCGGATTTGGCGGCAGCGACCGCGCGATTGACGTCCGCGTCATCGGCTTCCGCGACTTCGGCCCAGACATCCTCGGTGGAGGGATCGATGGAGGCGATGGTGCGGCCCGAATGGGGCGCTACCCACTCGCCACCGATATAAAGCCGGTCATAATTTCTCATGGTCATCTCCCGCGCCTCCTGCATACGCCTTTATTTGAAAAATCCTTGAGAATTTCGGGGGCCAAGTCAAATTTCCGGCTATTCGACGCATCGGCCGATGTGGGAAAAGACGATCATGCCGACCCCAGAAACATCTTCGCCGAACAAGACCGATGCCACTTGGCATGAGGCGGTCATCCGCGCGTTCAAGGACAATGATGTCCGCATCATCGTCTATGTGCCGGACAATGTGCTGCGTCCGCTGATCGAGGCCGTCCATGCCGACGACTACTTCACCGCCTTCACCGCCGCGCGCGAAGAGGAAGCCATCGGCATCGTCAGCGGTGCGGCCATGGCGGGGGGACGCGGCATCGTGCTGATGCAGACGAGCGGCTTTGCCACGCTCGCCAATGTGCTGGCCTCGCTCTGCGTCGCGGCGCAGATCCCGGCGCTGATAATGGTCAGCGAACGCGGCACGTTGGGCGATTTCCAGATTGGCCAAGCGATCGTCTGCCGCACCATGCGTCCCATTTTGGAGACTCTCGGCATCGAACATCACACCATGACGCGGCTGGACGAGGCCCATTTCATTGTCGACCGCACCATCAAGCAGGCCTTCCTCACACAAGCGCCGGCAGCATTGATTCTTTCGCCGTTGCTGACGGCCAAGCGGTGAACGGCATGGCCCCGCGCGAACGCAACACCAAAGTCATGAACCGCTTCGATCTGACCACGCGTCTGGTTGCCCAATTGAAGAACGAAGAAGCGGTGATCGGCGGCATCGGCAATTCCAATTTTGATCTCTGGGGCGCCGGCAAGCGGCCGCAAAACTTCTACATGCTGGGAAGCATGGGGCTGGCCGCGCCCATCGCATTGGGCGTCGCGCTGGCGCAGCCCAAGCGGCGCGTCTTCGCGCTCGAAGGCGACGGTTCGCTGCTGATGCAATTGGGATCGCTGGCGACGATTGCGAATCTCGCCCCCCGCAATCTCGCGATCATCGTCTGGGACAACGCCATGTATCAGATCACGGGGAAGCAGCCGACCGCGACGGCGGGCAAGGCCGATCTGGTGGAAATGGCCCGTGCCGCCGGCATCGCGCAAAGCGCCTGGGCCACCGATGAGACAGATTTCGACCGGCTGGTCGCGCGTACCCTTGCCAAAGACGGCCCTTGGTTCATCGGCGCCCGCATCGACGGGCAATCCCCGGCTCGCCAGACTCCTCGCGAACCGGTGATCATCAAGGATAATTTCATGCGGGGGCTTGGCATCCAGCCGCCTTCAAAGGGGTGAGCCACAAGCCCCGCGGTGCGGCAATCCAACGCTGCCTCTGCGTCAAAACGCTAAGCATTTGGCCATTGTCTGGCTGCTACACAGCCCCACATCGCACGCAACGGCTTCTTTAAAGGAACGGGCATGGCGAAGGACAGTACCAAGCAGGTCTGGTCGGCAATCGGTCGCGGTGCGCTTTCCTGCTGCCCCAATTGCGGCCGCGCTCCGCTCTTCCGCAGCTATCTGAAACAGGTCGATGCCTGTCCCCAATGCCGCGAGCCGTTCAAACACATCCGCGCCGATGACGGCCCAGCCTGGCTGACCATCCTGATCGTCGGGCATATCGTGGTGGGCCTTGCGCTCACTATGGAAATCTATGCGCCGATGCCGGTGTGGGCGAGCATGATGCTGTTCTGCGGCCTCGCGCTGGCGCTTATTCTGTGGCTGCTGCCGCGGGCCAAAGGCATGTTCATCGGCGCCATCTGGGCCATGAAGGCGCCGGGCTCCGAACAGGTGTGAGGCGCGGCGGCGAAATAATCGTCCTCGCGTGAGACCTAAGCTCATTGTCGTCAATGACCGCATGCAGCGCGATTACCGTTACGCGCGCGTTGCACCCGTGGGCAGTGCGTTCGATCCCGAATTCCGCCCCCAACTCACGCCGAAGCAGATGCTGGCGCTGGGAATCTTCGGCGGCAAATATATGACCGATTGCCGCGAGGAATTTCCACGCGATTGGTTTGTCCGGGCCAAGCTTTCCCCCGAAAAGCGAGACACCGCGCTGAATTTCTTCGGTGTCGATGCCAGCCAGCCTTTGTCGGAATGGCGCCGCAAGGGTTGGATCCATTCCGACGATCCGCGCGGCTGGTTTCAATGGTATTGCCGCTATTATATGGGCCGGCGCATGGAAGACGATGCACGCCAGATCGGACGGTGGAAGGCGATGCGCCGCCATATCCGCCAGATCGAAAAGAATTGCGAACCGGCCGATTGGTTCTGCCGGCCCAAGCAGCGCCAAGCGCTGCTGCACTGGGCCTATGACAGCCGCAAGTTTTGAGACCTATTTATTCCCGCTGACGGCCGTGGGTTCGATCTCGAATAAGACCCGCACCTCGCCCGGTTTGGCCCAGGGATATTTGTCCTTGTCGAGATATTTCTTCGCCATCTTGTCGATGTGCTTGGCGGCGCCCTCTTCGGTGACGCGGCTGACTTTCCCCCGTATCTGCACATAGCGGTAGGGATTGTCCGGATCGGTGATCGAGATCGCGACCGGCGAACCCTCTTTCAGATTGCGCACCTTCACCCGGCCTTTGGCGGAGTTCATCAGCACTTTGCCGTTCACGTAATCGATCCACACCGGCGTGGATTGCGGCGTACCGTCGGGGTTCAGGGTGGCGATATGGGCGAATGTCTTCTTGTTCTCGAGAAGGTCGCGCCAGGTATCGAGGGTTTCGGCCATGTTACTCTCCGTCGGTTCTCGAATAGGTCCCCCCGAAAAGGCTATGCTTGTGGCGGAGACAGGGCAACTTGCTTGCCTTTCAAGGACGCCGCCATTTTCTGCGACTCCCCGCTGTAATCGGAGTGTAACGAACAAAGTGGGAACAGACCGGTTGTAACCGTCGCTGCAAAAAGGCAAAATGACGTTAGGTGCATGGGCAGAGCATCTTCTTAGGAGGACATCGGACAATGAAGCTTTACGTCGGACTCGCGGCGGCCACAGCGGCTGTCGCCATGATGGGCGCGGCACTCGCGGCCGAAGGCGACCAATTCGTCATTCGCGGCGACGCCGCCAAGCAACTTCTCGAACAGAATTCGATCAACATCGCGACGGCGGAAAAGATCGCCAAGGTCTGCGTCGATGAGGCCACGAAGCAGGGTGTCAGGGTCTCAATCGCCATCTACGACCAATATGGCGAGCCGGTTTACATGTACCGCATGGACGGCCAGGCGCGGATCGCCATCGAGACCGCCATGATGAAGGCCAAGACCACACTCAACACGCGCCAATCCAGCAAGGCGGCGATGAATGCGGTGGCACGCGGCGGCTCGGAAGCCCGGCAGATTCAATTCGGCAATTTCGCCAATTCCGGCGGCCTGCCGATCACCATCAACGGCAACCAGTTCATCGGCGCCATCGGCGTCGGCGGCTCGGCGCCGAAGCCCGGCGTGTGGACCGACGAAATCTGCGCCTATCGCGCGCTGACCGCGGTCATGGGCAAGCAGCCAGATCTGCTCCCAGACATCCCGCCCGCGGCAGCAGCCGGAGGCGGCGGCGCCCGCGGCAATGGCGCCCCGAACCGCTAAGCCAAACCGATCAGAACCTGAATTGGAACGGAGAACCACCATGAAACTTTATGCAGGACTTGCAGTCGCGGCGACCGCCACGGCCATGATCGGCACGGCCTTTGCCGCCGAAACCGACAAATTCGTGATCCGCGGCGATGCGGCGAAAGTCATTATGGAGCAGAACAGCATCAACATCTCCACCGCCGAGGCCATCGGCAAAGCATGCGTTGATGAGGCCACGAAAGAGGGCGTGAAGATCAGCATCGCCATCTACGATCAGTTCGGCGAGCCGGTCTATTTCTACCGTATGGACGGCCAGGGTAAGGCCAATGTCGACACCGCCTTCATGAAGGCCCGCACGGCTTTGAATGTGCGCGCGCCGAGCAAGACGGTGATGAATCAGGTGCTGCAGGGCCGTTCGTCGGAATTGCGCCAATATTCGTTCGGCAATTTCGCCAATTCCGGCGGCTTGCCCATCATCCTCAACGGCAATCAGCTGATCGGCGCAGTCGGCGTCGGCGGCTCTGCGCCGCGTCTTGGTGTCGCCAATCCGTGGAGCGATGAAATCTGCGCCTGGCGCGCTTTGACCAAGGTGATCGGACCGCAGCCCCCGCTGCTCCCCGATGTGCAGCGCAATGCCAATGCCGGCGGCGGTGCAGGTGCGCGCGGCAACGGGGCGCCGAACCAGTAAGAAAGCGAATTGGTGAATGGCGGGTGGCGAATAGGGGAAACCCTGTTCGCCATTTGCTTTTTCAGGCCGCCTGTCGCGGTTGCGGTTGGCTACTCGCCATTCGCCGGCTGCCATGGCATTCTTGCCGTAAGATGCGTCAGCATCGCCAAACCTTCAGGGAGGAAGACATGCGTATTGCGATTTTGATGGGAGCGGTTGCTGCGCTCGCTCTTACCGCCGCCAATGCGGCCACGACCTATGACGGCAACGGCCAGGTGCCGGAGCAATTCCGCCTGTCAGGCAAAGCCGCCCAAAGACAGCACGACTATATCTCGATCAATGCGGACACGGCCGAGAAGCTATCCAAGGCGTGCGAAGCCATCGCGCGCAAGAACAACAGCGCCGTCGTCGTGGTCGTGCTCGATCCGCAAGGGCTGGTGGTGCATGAGCATCGCATGGATGGCGAAGGCTGGGTGCAGGTGAATGCGACCGAGCAAAAGGCGCGCACGGCGCTGCGTTCGCGCGCACCCTCCCATGCTCTTGCCAATCGCAACGTCCAGGACCCCTTCACCAATGCGAACATGGCTGGTTATGGCCTGACCACGCAGGAAGGCGGTCTTCCGATCATGGTCAATGGCCAGCTGATCGGCGCCATCGGCGTCGGTGGCATTCCGCCGGCCGAACGCAACGCCAGCTATGGCGAAGAAAGCTGCGCCCGCGATGCCCTGGAGCAGGTGATCGGCCCGCAGCCGCCGCTGCTTCCCGATCTGGCCGCGCAACGCAACAATCAGGGTGGTGGCGGTGCCGCCCCGCGCCGCAACGGCGCACCGGCGCAATAACGGATAGACGCAGCGAATGGCGGGTGGCGAAGACCTTCGCCACCCGCCATTTCGCTATTCGCCATTCGGAAGTTTCAGGAGGGAAATCATGGCCAAACTGCCAAATGTCGCACGCCTGGGCCTGTTCGCGGGCGCGGTTGCCTTCGCGGGTCTTTGCTGGAGCGCCTATGCCGCGGAGAAGCATCCCGTCTTCCAATTCTCGGGACCGGTGCCGCCGAAATTCATCATCAGCCCAGAGGACGGCGCCAGGAGCCACGACCATATTTCCATCGCCGCCGAAGTGGCGGAACGGCTGGCCCATATCTGCCAGGAGAACGCGAAGAAGCACGGCGGATCGGCGACCGTGGTGATTTTGGATCCCTTCGGCCAGATCGTGCATGAGCATCGCATGGACGGCCAAACCTATATCAACCAAAAGGCCGCCGAGCAGAAAGCGCGTACCGCCCTTTTGACCCGTGAACCGTCTCATGTGCTCACCAACCGCGCGTTCGACGATGTTTCGACGCTCATCCGCATGGACCAATTCGGATTGACGGTGCAGGAAGGTGGCCTTCCCATCATCGTCAACGACCAGGTGATCGGAGCCATCGGTGTCGGCGGCGGCGCGGGCGGGCGGGCCTATGGCG
The DNA here is from genome assembly GCA_035577685.1 of Micropepsaceae bacterium. Lineage (GTDB taxonomy): Bacteria > Pseudomonadota > Alphaproteobacteria > Micropepsales > Micropepsaceae > CAIYRG01. Next base: position 6,616 of record DATLVC010000274.1, read on the forward strand.
AAGAGGTCTGCGCCCGAGACGCGTTGCAGGAAGTGTTCGGTCCGCAGCCGCCGCTGCTGCCCCCCCCGGCGGGCGGCATGACCAATGGCGGCGGCTTTCCTTCGGCAGCGCCACGTGCGGGTGGAGGCGGCGGCCAATAGATAAATATCCGGCGGGCCGACAATGACCGATCTGCCGCTGCGCCTGTCCGACGGCACGCTGATCTATCTGGCGCCGTCGCTGAACACGATCACCACCTATGTGCTGCTCGAACAGGAAGCCTGGTTTGAAAAGGAGGCGAAATTCGTCCCCCTCCTGATCAAGCCCGGGATGACCGTGCTGGATATCGGCGCCAATGTCGGTGTCTACAGTCTGCCGCTTGCCCGCCGCGCCGCCCCCACCGGCAGGGTCTATGCCTATGAGCCCGCGAGCGAGCCGCGCCGCCTGCTGGAGAAAAGCAAGGACGCCAACACCCTGCACAATCTCACCGTGGTGGGCGCGGCACTGTCCGATCGTTCACGGCGGGCACATCTGGACGCTGGCATTTCGAGCGAGCTGCACAAGTTGGCCGACAGAGATAAAGACGACAACAACAGCCTTGGCGAATCCGTGCCGGTTACTTCGCTGGACGAGGAAGACGCGATCCGGAATTGGGGCTCGCCCGATTTCGTCAAGATCGATGCCGAGGGCGAGGAGCAGCGCATCCTGGCAGGCGGGCAGAATTTTTTCACCCGCAATTCGCCTTTGGTGATGTTCGAGGTTAAGGCCGAAAAAGAAATCGATAAGGCCATCCCTGCTGCGTTCCGTGCTCTGGGATACCGGATTTTCCGGCTGCTTCCGGGTGCGCCGATTCTGGTTCCCGTGGAGACGGGGGACACGCTCGATACGTTTGAATTGAATCTGTTCGCGGCCAAGCCGGATCGCGCGGCTGCTCTCGCCCATGAGGGCTGGTTGGCCGATGAAATATTCGACTGGTCGCCGGACGAGAATGCGCGCGCCCATGCGTTGGACCTGATCGCGACACAGCCGTTCGGCCCCGCGGTTGCGGGCCTTCCGGTTCCGGCTATGGGATCGCCCTATCGCGACGCGCTCGCGGGTTATGCGCAATGGCGTTCGCCAAGCGCAACGCCTTCGCTGCGCTACGCGGCACTCCGATTCAGCTACGCCACACTACAGGAGCTTTGCCAAGCCAAGCCGCAAACGGCTTACCGCTCGACATTCGCGCGCGTCGCCTGGGAATTGGGATTCCGCAAATCCTGCATCGAGACCTTGCAGGCGCTGCTCACTTCGGCGCGCGAAGGGATTTCCGTCGCCGAACCGTTCTGGCCGGCGAACGCACGCTTCGATGCCATCCGGCCCGCAGCGAACCCCGGACAATGGTTCATCGCGGGCCTGCTGGAGCAACTGGAAATCGCCGCGGCCTATTCGTCCATCTTCACATCGGGCGGAACGAACCTCGATTGGCTACGCCGGGAGCCTTTCGTGTCGGCCGAAATCGAACGGCGTCATATGCTGAGGCAATTGCGCGCCGGCATGCAGCTCGCCGTACCCGATCGGCTGTGCCGATCCGCCGCCGATCACCTGAACGCCGAACTCTGGCGCTCCGGAGCGATCCCCAATACGCTGCGCCCCTGATCGAAGCCGGTGCCGAGGAGCACGACATGCAATATCTCCACACCATGGTTCGCGTCGCGAACATCGAGAAGAGTCTCGCCTTCTATTGCGGCTTGCTGGGCCTGAAAGAGATGAGCCGGACCGAAAACGAAAAGGGTCGTTTCACGCTGGTCTTCCTGGCCGCACCCGGCGATGAGGATCTGGCGCGCGAGCGCAAGGGTCCCATGGTGGAACTCACCTACAATTGGGATCCGGAAGCCTATACGGGCGGGCGCAATTTCGGCCACATGGCCTATCGCGTGGATGACATCTATGCCATCTGCCAAAGACTGATGGATGGCGGCGTCACCATCAACCGGCCGCCGCGCGATGGGCACATGGCGTTCGTGCGATCGCCCGACGGGATTTCCATCGAATTGCTGCAACGCGGACCCGCGCTGCCGCCGAAGGAACCCTGGTACTCCATGCCCAATACCGGCGCGTGGTAGGCTAAGAACAATCTTCCGTACCCTGACAGAGCGAGCGTGATATGGGCTTGTACCAAGGCCGCCGTATCGTGACCGGCCATGACGAACAGGGGCGGTCCATCGTCATCTCTGATGCGCCGCCCGAGAACATCGTTCCCAATCCGTCCGATCCCGACCGTGGCCATATCAATTTCTGGAAGACCGAGACGACGCCGGCAAAGAATGGCGCCTATCGCGACCCGATGGCGGGGCCGCCGTGCCCGCTGCCGCCGCCTAAGGGCGGCACCATGTTCCGCTTCTTCCAGATCGCGCCGGAAAAGAACGAGGCGGGGCTTTCGGGCGAGGAACGCGACCGGCGTATGGCGCGCATGTTCGAAGCTGCGGGCGCGGGCGAGAATCGCATCGCCATGGCGCGGCACCCTTCCATGCACCGCACCGATTCAGTCGATTACATCGTGCTGCTGAAGGGCCAAGTCACGGCCCTCCTCGACGTGGGCGAAGTGACGATGAAGCCCTTCGATGTGCTGATCCAGCGCGGTACCAATCATGGCTGGCGCAATGACGGCGAGGAACCGGCGCTGCTGGTGGCCGTGCTGGTGGACGCCGAACCGCTGACCTAAGTGGGGTGAGAGCAGAGGGCGAAAGGGGGACACGGGCGAATGCGCGCCTTTGGCCGCAAAAGCCGGTCCGGAACGGCCGTTAAACACCGAATGAGGCTCGCCAGGGCCGGACATCCTTGCCGCATGATGGGCCGGTGATGCCGCCGGCAGGCAAAACTGTGCGGTTGGGGTGGACAGAGCGCCTATCGTAACCTATATCCCCTCACCCTCTCACGAGGGTTATGACGCGGGGTGGAGCAGCCCGGTAGCTCGTCAGGCTCATAACCTGAAGGTCATAGGTTCAAATCCTATCCCCGCAACCAAAAATACCCAGTGAAAACAAGGGAAATGGCTCCGCATTCGGAGCCATTTTCATTTGTATCTACGCATCGCGAGGGATTTCAGAAATTTCCGCGGTCATGCCAGGAGATGGGGATTGCCTATGCGCCTTTACGTGGCGCTGCCAATAGCCGGTAAAATCCGGCGACGGCTACTGGCGCAATGCCAACCCCGCCACGCGATTCACCTGTTCTTTATTGGTGACGCGGCGATTGTCTTCCCGCCACGTGCCTCCTGAGCGAAGCTCAGGAGGCACGGTCCAGCGATATGATGATGCTGCCCGGCTTCATCGAATCCTTCAACGGCCGGCTGCGCGATGAATACCTCAACGAGCATCTGTTCACGAACCTAATAGAAGCCGCAGGATCATCGAAGCATGGAGGATCGACTACAACACCAAGCGGCCACACACGAGCCTCGAAGGGCTCACACCAACGGAGTTTGCTCCACGCCCCTCAGAGGGGCATAACCAGAACGGATTCTCCCTATGAACGAAGGCAATATGGGGGAACACATCACCACGTATGTTCGTTGACTGAAGTCAATAATTTTGGATGCCAATTTGTAATTGACCCATTGAATTTCGATGGGATAGCGGAAGTAACAAGGGGGGGGCCGTGTACCACAAGTTTGCATTGCCAGGTAGCATTTGGGACGCGCGTTCTCGATCGCGTTGCCTCGTTCGGAGGGGGAAGCGGCGCCGGATCATTTTCACCATACTTTGCGTTGTGTTTGGCAGACTCGTGGGCTGCGCATCGGTTCCTCAGATCGATCAAAGTGTCGGTCCGCCGTCGTCTACAACTCCAAAGCCCGAGATCATCGGGGCACGCGGGCCACTTACCGCACAGCAGAGCAAAGCGCTTCTCGACCGGATAAGCACCGAGCCCGGCGACGCCGGTGTGCTCCAGCGTCATCTTGCGATCGAGGAAGCCGTGGCCGAGAGTCCTCTGATCGCCGGCAACCGCACCCAGCTCCTGCGTGATGGACCGGCATCCTTTCGGGCCATGTTCAGTGCAATCCAAGGCGCCACCAATCACATCAACCTCGAATATTTCATCTTTGAAGACGTAGAAAGCGATGGCGTGAATCTGGGTGACCTTCTTGTGGCCAAACGAGAAGCCGGAGTGGCCGTCAATCTGATCTACGACAGCTTTGGCTCAAGCTCCACGCCTGACGCCTTCTTCGATCGTCTGAAAAAGGCCGGCGTGAATGTCGTCGACTACAATCCCCTTAGTCCATTTAAATCGATAGCAGGATGGTATTCGCCCAATGATCGCGACCATCGCAAGATTTTGATTGTCGACGGCGCCACCGCGATCATCGGCGGCGTCAATCTCAGCACTACCTACCAGAGCAACCCCTTGGGAAAATCGGGTGCTGCCGAGGGTAAGTCCATGGATATGTGGCGGGATACCGATCTTAAGATCGAGGGGCCTGCCGTTGCTCAGTTGCAGATGCTTTTTCTCGATCACTGGAACAAACAGAAAGGGCCGCCCATTGGGGATGCGAAAATGTTCCCGGTAGTCCCCGCTAAGGGAACTGCAGTGGCGCGTATCATCGGCAGCACACCCGACAAGTCGGTCCCCCGATATTACGTCACGCTCCTGTCGGCAATCCGTAATGCTGAGAAAACCATCAAAATAACTGCAGCCTATTTCGTGCCGACGGCGCAAGAGATGGAAGATCTAACTGGCGCGGCGCGGCGCGGCGTCGATGTGCGGCTCGTCCTGCCCGACGTAAGCGATTCCAGCCTTTCGATAGCGGTTGGGCATTCTCACTATACTGAGCTTCTCGAAGCCGGCGTAAAGATCTACGAAACCCACGATCTGGTCCTCCATTCGAAGACGGTCGTTATCGACGGGGTGTGGTCGATGATCGGCTCGTCGAATTTCGATCATAGAAGCGTCATCTTTAACGACGAGGTCGATGCTGTCTTGCTGGGTAGCGAGACAGCCAGTGAATTGGAAGAGATGTTCGATGACGATCAACAGGGTGCCACAGCGATAGATCTCAACGCGTGGAAAAATCGCTCGGTATTCGAAAAAATGAATGAGGTGTTCGCGGTTGCCTGGCAGAATATGCTCTAGAGGTTCGCTCTCGTACCGATGCGCAGCGCGTGAGCACGCCAAGCATCATGAATATCCCGCAGCGCGCGATCGAGCCTGATGTTGGGCGCATTCGGAGAAACGTACCTCGAATGTCAGATCGGAAGGTATCTGGCTGGCCGGGGCACCACCGTCAGCAGGCGGGCCCCTCATTCATGTCCTGGTTATTTATGTTCCTTGGCTTCTTCGGTAATTGCTCCACCGGCCTTGGACACATCTTTGCCGGCTCCTTCGACGGTGTTGCATGCGCTCAAGAATGTTGAGGCGCCGGTAAGCAGGGCAAGGCTCATGAAAGCAATCGCGAAATTCTTGCGCATGACAATTCCTTTGGTTTTGGGATGGAGCGTTTTTCTATTTCGCGCCAAAACATCCCGGAGAAACTGCGGGGAAGGAGTTGCAGCTCATATAGCAACGTTTAAGGTCGCAAAACCGTTCCGCCCGCGTCGCGTATTGGCAGCAATCGCAGTGCAAACGTGTTAACCACAAGCGCATGCTTATGACCCAAAAAGGCTCGGGGGTGATCGGCCTCGCCCTCCTCTTTCTGCTCCTTCTTCCGGCATCTCCATCGGTGGGTGGACACGAGAGCGCCGCGCTCCCGCGCTTGCCCTGTGAGGACGCTTCCTACCCAGTACTGCCGGCGCTCGACGGCCCGCCAAATATCGCGTTTTGGAACGGCGCGGATTTCGGTGGAACATGGATTGCCCCCGCCTGTAGCGGATGGCGGGCGGGATCCACGAATGTTGTCGTCGCTCTTGCCGGACATTTCTCAAATCGCGGCGATTCTGGCGTGATGTTAACGCGGATTGGGAGGATCTCGGTTCTACCGGAAGTGCGCTATTGGTCGGTGACGGACAAAAAATGGGAGGCACTCTTTACGCGGGCGATAGCCCTGCGTGGACCGGATGCGAATGCGTCCCGGGGGGATTTTGCAGTGAGCGAATTCCGCAGCGGTAGCGAACTCTTTTTTCTTTCGGCGGACAATCGCATGCAAAATGATATCGTGACGCGAATTCGTGTGAAGGATGCCGAGGCCGATCATGTCGTGCTGGAAATGTCGAACGTCTCTCCTTTGCGTTTTCTGACATTCACCGTGGTGCCTACAGGTGATTTCCAGACGCTCTATTTCCTGGACCGGCTCCCGGACGGTTCTTGGCAATTCTATAGTGTAACGCGCATCATCAATGGCTCGTTTTTACTCTCACGCCTGATAACAGGCCCGTCCTATGTCAATCGTGCCGTTGCCATGTATCGCGACATTGTCGGCATTCCGACCGACCGGAATCCACCAGCCATGCGGTGATGCGTGTGCGACCGGACGCGACAGTTCACTTCCACTGAGCCACCCGGCGCAACTCCCCGCGGATGACATTCGGCGCCTTTTCCATAAAAAAGAGCCCAGCGGGCCGGGCTCTTTCCTATTGTGACCGTTGTTGATGATCAACGTTCACATTATGCGATAATAGCTTTCGATCTCACGGCCTTCTGAACATCGCTCCAATTCCAAAGCTCGGCGGCCCCGAATTTGGGCGCTGCTTTGAGTTGCTCCTTGGTAACATTGACGAAATAGCCTCGTCACTTCGCGCTGCTTGGCTCCAGGCCTTTTACTGCGGGGCCGAGTGCACAGATGGAACTAACGCCCTGTCAAAGGACGTTGTAGCGCGCCGGCATTGCGATTGCGCTCCATCGGTCCACTTGCCGTATTCGCTGCCACCAGCTCCCTGGCTTTCCTTCTCGTCTCGGCATGAGCGCGACTCTTGGTTTTCTTCTTCGCGTTCTTTCGACTTGCACCCATGGGTAGCTCTCCTGATTAAGTGTCCGCACGTACCATCTTAAGAGGCAACGGGCGAAACGTGGGGAAGTTTGCCCGCTACGATAATGTAGGGAGGGCGCGCTTGCGTTTTCCTGATGACGCAATCGCCAACGATTTCCAAACCAGCTCGCTGTCAACAGAAAGAGCTTTGAGCGCTGTCGTCTTTTCCAACATGCGTTTCATCCAGAAATCAGCGCGGTCAAGACCGCTAGCGGTCAAGCTCCACACGGCATGACCCGAACAATTTGCTGCAACCAGATATCCGTCGCGCTTGAGTTCTTTCGCCGCTCCCTGCAACTCGCAGTCCCACGCCTGTCCTGACACGTTGTCGTTGACATAATACGCACTACGAGAAAGCGTACGCGACTCTTCGGGAAGCCCGTAATAGTCCGCCAGAGGGACGGGTATAAATGCCGCATCCACGGCTGCATGCTCGCCACCTTGCGAGCGTATAAACATTAGTAGCGTTTCCGCGATGCGCGTGTTCGGAAAGGTCTTTCTATGCTCTGGCCGAATCTGCACGATGATCTCCTTGTGATCTAATAGATATTCTTGCCGGGGTACATTAAGTCCCATAGCCTGCTTTTCCAGGATTTCCGGAACCTAAAACACACCGTTAGCCTCGCCGTTGCACACACTGCAACATTTAAGCGAAGCAAGTGCTGTTCTTCGGCGGATCGCGCGAGGCCGCTCCAGTTTAAAGTATCTCGCTTAGCGCTTTAGCCAAGGCTTCGGTCGAGTACGCCACCGTGGCGGTTAGCAACACCATGCATCGCCAAAGACTATGTCGAAGGCAGGGGCCCAGATTTCTTCGCCGACGTAGTCATTCGCTTTGGAGTGGAACTCAGTATATGGGTTTCTGGCTTGTCCATTACAAGGCCAGGGGTCGACTTTAGTCGGCGCGGGCCACGACACGGCACAATTGGGCGGAGCCGCTGCTACAGGCGACACGCAGTTCTGGCGGTGCTGAAGCTGGCAGATGGCGAAACCGCCAGCAACTGCCTTCAATATCGTTGCGAATTCTCCTACGTCGTTTCTCGGTCTGAGGACATCGATCTGAAATAATGTTCGGCGTGCTGGTAGGAATTCTCGGCCCCGATCATATCCCCGGCCTGAGCTTGAGCTTGGGCCAGCGTAAGATAACGCTCGTAGCTTCTTTGCGCGGTTTGCGTGCCCCTCATTTCGGGCCGGTCAACATTCGATGTCCACCGTTTAGAGCGGTTAGCGGACGGCGCTGCGGATTTGGGACGGTGCGTATTCGTCGTTGTTTTCGTGCCATTTTGCATGGCTCACTCCTTAGTAATGGCAGGTGAAATATGCGCCGAGACGCGGGATGTGAATCGGAGCGAACGGAATTTGCGCGGAGTTTTCTCGCGTTGATCTGCGCTATTCACAGCGCAGAAATTGTCTCCGAGAAAACCGAACAATGCTGGAGCTAATCGGTTCAGTCGTCGTGGCGGGTACCCGCCAACCACACGAGATATTTACGAACCAATGCCGCATCAATTGAACGTATGGGGCGACATTGTCAAGCGCACCGCCCAACTCGAACGACTATCGGAAGCCTCCGACGATGCGGATTACGCCCTATTCGCGGTTGAGGCTTCAGCCCTGGGCAAGTCGAGCTCGTCTTTGGCAATGAGCACGTCATGTAATTTGTTGCGCTCTCCACCCGCCATGCCCTCCGAAGAGGCTTCTGCCAACTGACGCGCATCCTGCTCCAGCTGATCCAGTGCCTTCACTTTCTGTCTTTGTGACAGGGAGTCGTCGGCCGCCACGTCTCGTGGTTCCTCAAAATGCATTGGTGCCTTTTCGAGCTTGGCGGACTTCTTCATTTCCTTGTTCATGGCTAAATGCTCCTGCTATGGGCGGGCCGAAACGCTCAAATAAGCTAGACTTTACAGCCCAGGCGCGCGTCGCGCTCAATGAGGCGTGTCTTCCATTAATCATTGCGATGGGGCGCGTACTAATAACGTCGCCGTATCGGCTTTCTGAGATCCAAGGCAATCGCTACCATTGGAATAACAAATCCCATTGCGACGACCGTGACGAGTGCGGTTAGTGCGATCATAAATATTGTGGAAGTAGATAAAGAGCCCCTGCAGCAATCAGCGCTAAGCAGGTTAACACCACTAGCCCTAGCGTCCTTCTGCTGCCCATTCTGCCGCCAAATCCGCGGTCCTTCATTTCTGTACCTGCCATAATTCACTCCCTGAGTGCCGCGTTGTCGGCACATATCCAAGGCAATGCGAAGGTACAGCCATCGTTCCACTTAAAGTGAGGCTGCATTGATCCATCTCGAGATGGCCGGGATTCTCGTTCCGCTGCCAAGATCATCAGAAAAGGCGAAAGGGCGCTGAATTTCAGCGTGGCTGACTTTCATGAATGGGATGTAAGAATTGTCCGTCTATCGTCTTGCGACAGATCAATCTGCCCACCCGCCCGGAACGTCGTGCATAGGATGGGCATTTCAGATCGGTGGCACAGCCTGGCTCCCTTGCTGGATAGAATTGGCGTAACTCGGCGTCCGCTCCACATGGTAATCTTGACTTGTATCAATGCTCGCGCCCTCCTTTGGATATTGTTTATGCCGCTGGTTTGTTCGCGGTTTCCACACCCAAGATGCCAGGAGCAACCGTGACCGAGCCGAGATCGACACGCATCGGAACGACAGAAGGGGCGAAAGGCAGCGCCTTTCCGGTCGCCGGACCCGGACCAGCCCCGATCACGCTGAAGATCAACGGTGCAACATTTACCCTGCAGGTTGAGCCGCGAATGACATTGGCGGAGGTGTTGCGCGGTCTCCTTGGCCTCACGGGGACCAAGATCGCTTGCAATCGCGGCACATGTTCGGCTTGCACGGTCTGGCTCGACGGCGTGACCGTCTGCTCCTGCATGATATTAGCCATCGATGTCGGCACACGTGGCGTAACGACCATCGAAGGTCTGGCAAATGGTGACCAACTCCACCCGGTACAAGCCGCCTTCATTGAGCACGATGCCGTGCAATGCGGGTTTTGCACGCCGGGAATAGTGATGAGCTGCGCCGAACTCCTGGAGCGCACGCCCGATCCCACCGCCCAAGACGTGAGGGCCGCGATCAGTGGCCATCTCTGTCGCTGCGGCACCTATCCTCATGTCATTGCGGCGACTCTAGCAGCAGCCAAAGCGCGAAAGAGCTGACCATGGCAGCCGAGGGGATGACACGCGTGGAGAAATTTCCATCTGGCATCATGGGCGCCGGCTTTGGGGAGGTGGAGCGGCAAATTCTGCTAGAGGAACCGCCACCACTCGCCCCGAATGCAGCGCTCGCGGTGATTGGCAAGCCAATACCGCGGCAGAACGGTCGAGCGAAAGTCACTGGGGCGACTCGCTTTACCGTGGATATCGCTCTGCCCGGGCTGCTGCACGGCCGGATTCTGCGTTCCCCACTGCCGCATGCGCAGGTTCGCAGCATCGACATCTCCGCGGCCGCAAATCATCCCGGTGTCCGCGCCGTTTTCGTTATTGCCCGGCCGGAAGATCCGGCCACCGCAATCCTGCGCTATATCGGTGCCCCGGTAGCCGCAGTGGCGGCCGTTTCAGTAGCCGCCGCCGAAGCAGCGCTGCACCTGATCCGCGTCGATTATAAATCGCTGCCCTTCGTGGCAGACATGGACAAAGCGCGCGCCCCGGGCGCGTCGCCGGTTTATGATGCTGCCTCGGCGCCCAAAGGCTATGCCTCGGGATATCCCGCGCCGCGCGGATTGCCGCTCAACGGTAATGTACGCGGACCTGCAAATAGTAACCGAGGCGATATCGCGAAAGGCTTCGCTGACGCCGACATTGTCGTCGAAGGCGAGTACCGCACACAGGTACAGACCCATTGCTGCATGGAGCCACACGCCATCCTCGCCGATTGGCGGGAGGATGGGCTGACGGTGCATATGTCCACCCAGTTCACAGCCGGCGTGCGCGATGAGCTGGCGGACGCGTTTGGGCTGCCGCTCGATCGCGTGCGCGTAATCGTCGATGGCATGGGCGGCGGCTTCGGCTCCAAATCCTCACTCGGCAATTACGGACGCATCGCAGTCACCCTGTCGCGGCAGGCCCAAGCCCCGGTGCGCATCATCCTGGACCGCAAGGAAGAGCAGATGGATGCGGGTAACCGCCCGGGAACGTCTCAGCACTTGCGCATCGGCGCGCGGCACGACGGATCGCTGACGGCGATCTCGCTCTTGAGTTACGGCACCGCCGGTATTGCTCTTGGGGCTGGCGTCGGCAATGTCGCCCAAGCGCTCTACACCTGTCCCAATTTCGAAGCCGCCCAGCACGACGTGTTCATCAATGCGGGCCCGGGCTGTGCGATGCGTGGGCCGGGGAATACGCCCGGTGCTTGGGGGATGGAGCAAGCTATCGACGAACTGGCCGAGCGGCTCTTTATTGACCCGCTTGTGCTGCGGGACCGTATCGATCCTAGTCCGGTACGGCGCGAAGAGCGGCGCATCGGCGCCGAGAGGATCGGCTGGCACCGGCGGCATGCGCCCGGCGCCGATCCAGAGCCGGTCAAGCGCGGCCTCGGCGTGGCGCAATCGCTCTGGGGCGCCAATGTACACCTGGAGTCGGCCTGCGAGGTATGCGTGATGCGCGACGGCTCGGTGGAAGTGCTGTCGAGCGTGCAGGATATCGGGACCGGTATCGGCACCGTGCTGGCCCAGGTCGTCGCCGAGACGCTCGGGCTCCGTCCCGACGACATCACGGTGCGTATTGGCGATACGGCGTTTCCGGTAGGGCCGCCCTCCTATGGCAGCCGTACGACGGCATCCTCCACGCCTCCAGCCCGCAACGCGGCTTGGCGCGTTCTGCAATTGATTTTCCGCGAGGTGGCGCTCGCGCTGAACGCCGGTGCCGAGGACTTGGTGGCGCGCGACGGACGCATTCTTGTCCGTGACGCACCGAGCCGCAGCATGAGCTTTGGCGAGGCTGCCGCGCTTCTTCGCGACGAGCGCATCAGTGCGGTGGCAACGCGCAGCGATGATTATGGTGGGTTTCGCCGGCGGATGGGGGATGCCGCTCTCGCGCAGCAAGATCTGGGCGGCGTCCAGTTTGCCGAGGTGGCGGTAGACACCGAGACCGGTATCGTGCACGTCGAGCGCATCGTGGCGGTTCAGGATTGTGGCCGGCCGATGAATCCGTTGCTCGCCGAGAGCCAAGTGCATGGCGGCGTTCTGATGGGATTGTCCTACGCCTTGTTCGAGGAGCGCATTCTCGATCAGCATACCGGGCGCATGGTGAATCCGAACTTGGAGCAGTACAAAGTCGCCGGCTCCTTTGACATACCGGCAATCGATGTCGTGCTCCTGGAATATTATCAGGGACAGAGCGCGACCGATGCCTATGGCATCGCCGAGCCCTCCAACATTGCGACCGCGCCGGCAATCGCCAATGCTGTCTATAACGCGATCGGCGTTCGTCTTCGTGCCCTGCCCATGACACCGGCCGCAATTCTTGCAGCGCTCGGCAAAATTCCGGCGAGGCGTTGATGGCCATGAACCCCTTTGCCTGGGTGAGTGCAGGAACGGTTTCAGAGGCGGCGATGGCGGCATCGACAATCGTCGCCGACGCAATGACGGTATCTCCCGGCGCTCCAGCCAACGGCGAGATGTCGATCGTGAAAGCGGGGGGCATCGATCTGCTTGACCTTCTCAAGGAAGGTCTCTTGACGCCCGGCATGGTAGTGAACCTGAAGGAAGTACCGGGGCTCGATAGTATTGTCGAAGAGGAAAGCGGTGGTTTGCGTATCGGGCCGATGGTCACGCTGACCCGGCTCTGCGATCATCCCGGCGTGCGACAGCGCTACCTCGCACTAATGGAAGCAGTGTGCGGCTCGGCGAGTCCGCAAGTTCGCAATGTCGCGACCCTTGGTGGCAATCTGCTGCAACGGCCACGCTGCTGGTATTTCCGGGCAGCAGAATTTCGTTGCCTGAAAAAGGGCGGCGGCCATTGCTTCGCGATTCCGGGCGAAAACCAATACCACGCGATTTTCGGCAATCGGTCTTGTGCGATCGTTCATCCATCCACGGCTGCGACTGTACTCGTGGCGCTGGGCACGAGGGTCGAGTTGACGAACGCAGAGGGTGTTTCGCGCCGAGTCTTGCTTGAGGATTTCTTCGTATCCCCAGAAAAGGACATCCAGCGAGAGAATGATCTGAAACCACACGAGATACTGACAGCGATCCTTTTGCCGCCGCTCCCCCCGAACCTGCGCATGGCCCATCTGAGGCAAGGCGAGAAGGACTCGTTTGACTGGCCGCTCGCCGATGTGGCTGTCGTGCTCGAATTGTCGCCAGATGAGAGCTGCAAGAGCGCCACGATCATCCTGGGCGCCGCCGCGCCCGTGCCTTACCGCGCAAAGATGGCCGAAACCGTCCTTAAAGGCCGACGCATTGACGAAAACGCGGCCAGGACAGCCGGGCTTGCTGCTGTGGAAGGCGCCACGCCGCTCTCTAAGAACGCTTACAAACTGCCGTTATTCGAAGTGCTTGTCCGACGTGCGATCCTCAAGGCCGCGGCCTCCCAATGAGCCGCACGCCGACTATGAAATCGACACCCGCGGGAGTGATGACGATGACACGACGCCAAGCCAATGTTGAAATTCTTGCCAGCACCGCAGTCGCCGCGGGGCTCGCTCCCACTGCCCTGGCTGCGCGAGCGTCTGAACCTATCACTTTGCCGCCACCGCGCAGCGAGGGCGGCCTGCCCTTGATCACCGCGCTTAGGCTGAGACATTCCACGCGCGAATATTCCGGCCGGCCGCTTCCGGCGCAGGTTCTATCCGATTTGCTATGGGCGGCCTTTGGCATCAATCGCCCGACCGGCGATCGCACCGCTCCATATTGGCGCCACGTTATGGTGATGGATGTCTATGTCGCGATGGCAGATGGCGTCTGGCTCTATGAGCCCAAGACCCACACGCTGCTGCAGCATTTGAAGGAAGATATCCGTACGCAAACCGGCCTTCAGGATTTCGTCGCCACCGCGCCAATCAATCTTATCTTCGTCGCGCATGGTGAGCGCATGACGGATGTGTCCACCGAAGATCGCCGGCTCTATGCCTCCGTCGATGCTGGTTTCATCGGGCAGAACGTGTATCTTTTCTGTGCCTCGGAGGGGCTCGCCACGGTCTTTCGCGGAGCGGTCGACTATCCAAAGCTCTCTCGGGCCCTTCATCTGCCGGACCAGCAGTTCGTGACCTTCGCGCAGACCGTGGGATATCCCCAAGCCTAGACGCCGATTCGAGCACGCGTGATGGCAAATCGCTGCGGTTGCCTGTTCGAACTGTCCAGCACTTTTTGCTCAGATTCGCGATAACAGCAGTGGCGCGTTTGATATGACCAAACCGGATCAGTTGAAATATCCGGGTTGCCGTCGTCTTTTGTCGTGCGTTCCAATCGCGTAGACTTGCCTGGGCCAGCCATATGGGAATCGACGATGGGGATCATTTCGGCAGGGCATATAAGGTTAGCGGCTTGCGGGTTTGCCTCGGCGGCCATGCTCATTTGTACCGCGACGGGAGCGGAGAATTCAGTTTCAATTCCTGAGCTTTCGGGCCATTGGAGCCGCACCAATTTCAATCTTGAACAGCCGGAATCGGGCCCCAAGTTCATCGCCAATACGCTCAAGAAACCCGACGGCACGATCGACGACGACACCGCGCGCGTCGGCGACTACACCAACCCGATCCTGACAGCCGAAGCCGCGAAAATTTTGCGGGAGCACGGGGAACTTTCCCGTACCGGAAAAGCCATTTCCGACCCGCATAACCAATGCTGGCCGGAGGCGCCCCCCTTCACACTGACGATTCAGGTCGAGGTTCTGTTGCTGCAGCAGAAAGATGAGGTCACGCTCATTTATGTGAACGGCCAGAATGTGCGCCACGTTCGCATGAACGCGCGCCATCCCGCAGGCGTGACGCCTTCTTGGCTAGGAGATTCCGTCGGCCATTACGAGGGCGACACGCTGGTGATCGATACCGTGGGCATCAAGCCGAGTCCCTGGCCCGTCATTGACCGCTACGGCACACCCCACAGCGACGCGCTGCACGTCGTGGAGCGCTACCGTCTGATCGACGGAAAAGAAGCGGCGGCGGCGATCCGCAAACACCGACGCGCATTCACGACAGCGGACGCGATCCCGCGCTTTGGCATCTACGGCGCGGAATTCGATACCGACATGAACAAGAAAGGTCTGCAGGTCGAAGTCACGGTCGACGATCCGAAAATGTTTACCATGCCTTGGAAAGGGCTGGTTACATACCGGCCTGCGAACGGATGGCCAGAAATGACATGCGCCGAAAGCTTGACCCAATCGGCAGGTGTGGAAAGCAAACTCCCCGTCGCAAACAAACCGGATTTCTGAGCCCCATTTCCGCGTATCGAAGAATGCGTGAGGCCAAGCAGCAGAATTTGCGCTTTCGGCTTCATCGAGCACGTAAGGCCTAAAAGAGGGTCATCTCGATCCTGCCTATGCACATTTCTTCGCGGGGAATTTTGCGGAAGCTGCGCAAATTTACCCGGTTATCCGCCGCTACCGTCCGCGCGATTGCGGCTCCCGTCTGCAGCAAAAAAGCTGATAGAATTCGCAAAACGCAGCGCGGCGGGGCCGAACGATTCCCCATCTTTGTTCGGCAGGTTTATCCCCTGAATCATGTAGAGCCTGCCCCGATTGAAGAACATATTTACCGTGAGCCTGCCGCCATCCGGGCATTGGGTGCCAGCTATGGCTTTGAACCAAGCCTGCGCGGCTTCAGTTTGCCCAGGCTGGTCCGGCACCCGGCCGCTCTTGCAATCGATGGTGATAAATCGGCCGAAAACGGCTGCCTTGCCGGGTTCGACGCGGGAGGTGGTGTTACCGCTGATTTCGCCAAGGAGCCCCAAGTTGAATTCTGCTTCCATGACGAGGCTTGCGCCTTCACCTGCACGGTTCTGAAGGTCGATCACCGTTGCGACGAACAACGCCCCGTCCTGCTTCTGCGAGTAGATATGCGCGGGCGCAGAATCGACAAGGACTGTCTTATACGTGCCGCTTGACACATTAGGAGCATCGGGAAATTCCACAACGAAACCCAACTCCTTGTACGGATACTCTTTCCAAGCGGCGACAGCTGGCACAGCGGTAAGTATCGCTGAGGCCGCAAGCATCGAGGCGATGACGCGCAAGGGGTCCTCCCTAGTTTCCTTTGTCTCCTGCTCTTAGGATAGTATAAGTTCCATTAGGCTACGAGACTCTTCGGGAGGGAGCGGCTCATGACTTTGAAAAAAATTGGCGTTTTCGCCGGCACAGCAGCGCTGGTGACGGGTCAGGCATTGGCGCACCATTCTTTTTCTATGTTCGATCACGAAAAGACCGTGACGATCGCCGGAACGGTGAAGGAATTCGAGTTCACCAACCCTCATGCTTGGCTTCATATAACAGCGACCGACGAGAAGACTGGTAAGCCGGTGGAATGGTCGTTCGAAATGGGCGGCGTTGGCCAAATTACCCAGCAGGGCTGGAAATCCGACTCCGTGAGGCCCGGCGACAAAATTTCGGTGGAAATGCACCCGCTGAAAGATGGCTCGCGGGGCGGCCAGTATTTATCCGCCGCGCTCGCCGACGGGCGGTCATTCAAGAACCCAGGTGCTCCCAACAACAATAATGTCGCCCGTTAGCGGGATTGTCGCCTTTTCTGAACCGCATACGGGGCAGTGAGCCTGACCGCCCGCTGCCGTGAGGGAGGTTTTGTCATGACGCGTATGTCTGTGTCTGCGCTCTTGTTGGGCGCAGCCTTGACGATGTGGGGCCTGAGTTCGCATGTGGCGGCGCAGGGTCCCGTGCCACAGACGTTGGTCATCCAAGGCGGCACGCTGATCGACGGAAATGGCGGCGCGCCGATGCCCAATTCCGTCATCGTGATCCAGGGCAATCGCATCACCGCCGTCGGCCGCGCAGGACAGGTCCAAGTGCCGGCAGGCGCGCAGGTGATCAATGCTGCCGGCAAATGGATCACGCCAGGCCTGATCGATGCCAAAGCCAATTGGAATTGGATGTATGGCGAAGGCTATCTTCATTGGGGCGTAACGTCGGCAATGGTGACCGGTGCGCGCAACGACCAGGGGATCGCAGAACGCGATGCAGTCGATCATGGCATCTTCCCCGGACCGCGCCTGTATCAGGGCGTGCTCAACCTGCAAGGCGGCGGACCGAAGGGCGACAAGAAAGACAATTACCGGCCTGGGGCTGGTGGACGCATAGTCGGCTCGGTCGACGCGGCCGTGGCGCTCGGAAAATCGAATTTGGAAGGTGGCGCCGATTTTCTCGGCACCAATGATGGTGATGGACCGCCGGAAGTCTTTGCCGCTTACGCGAGGGTCGCGCATGACGCAGGCAAGGGCGTCGTCATGCGCTGCGTCGGACCGCAGACGCGCGGCAAGGAATGCGTGCTCGCCGGCGCAGACGTTATGATCCACACGGGCGAAATTGGCGTCCAGATGAACAAAGATTCCGACAAATGGAAAGACTTCGTCGGCCTTCCGCCCGATCCCTATTGCGACATGGATCCGGTGAAAGAGAAGGACATGATCGCTTTCCTCGTCCAGCACGACAGCGCGCCGGAACCGGATTTCATGGCGGCCGACCGCGGCTTTCCTTCAAGCTGGGCGCGCGTGCAGAAGGAAGATGTTGAGTTTTTCGATGACGCGAACCTCCGCGCATATTATCCGCAATTCGCTATCGCCGACGTCCAGGAGAACGAACGGCTGGCGGAAGAATATCTTACGCCCGAGATCATCAAGACGCGCATGTGCGGGTTCAAGAACCACGCAAAGTTCATCGGCGATCTCATCGCCGCCGGCGGACACGCCGTGGTCGCGTCCGATAGCCCGCAAACGCCGCCCGGCTTGGGCGTCTTGCAGGAAATGGCCGTGTTCCAGGAAGACGCTCATGTACCGCCGATGAAAATCATTCAGGCGGCGACAAGCTGGGTTGCGCACCATTTCCGCATAAAGGATATCGGCAGCATCGAAGGCGGGAAGCTCGCCGATATCGACATTGTCGATGCCGATCCAACTCAAGATGTGCTCAACATGCGCAAGCTGAACACGGTCATCAAGGACGGCAAGATCGTCGATCGTTCATATCATCCCTGGTACGCCGGATGGATGTTCTCCAACGACCCGCAGCATGAATCCTATGGTCCAAATATCGCCGGTTTGGGTTGGGTGGCGGGCCTCAAGGCTGCCACGTTCAACCGGCGTCCATTTTTCGGGCTGCTGCCGCTCGGTCCCGAGCCGCAGGTGCCAGATCCCAAAGTCTCACCGACACCGGGAATCGAAGATATTTCCGTCCATACATTGATCCAGGGCACGCCTGAAACGGCGGTGACCATCAGAGGCTTCAACTTCGTCAAGCGCTCTGTCGCTTACGCTGGAGACACGCCGTTGCCGACGCAAGTCGTTGGCAAGACCGAACTACGAATGATGATTCCAGCGCATCTGCTCGCCACCGCAGGCAAGCTTCACATCCGGATTCGCAATCCCGAACCCCTGACGGATTACGACTGGGGCTCGACGTCGAATGCGGCGAATATTCTGGTGCCGTTCACATTCACTACCGCCTGGTCACATAACAAATATTGAGCGTGGCCGGACGCCTCCCCCGAAACGGGTCGCTGCTTCACCAGCTCCTGCGCCCAGCAGCAGCCGATTAAGCTGCATTTCTGGTGGAGCCGGTCGCGATTGCCTTTTCATTTTTCGGATACCGAATAGATTCCTTGCGCAACAAATCGGTGGCACGCTTGGCGCTGACCGGTTTACTGAAAAGGTATCCCTGTGCCCACTTGCGGCCGGCCGATGCCAAAATGCGAGCCTGCGTCTCGGTCTCAACACCCTCGGCCAGGACTTCAATACCAAGCTCGTCGGCAAGACTAATGGCGATTCTGACGACGGAAGCGTTGCGCGAATTTGTTGCGATGCCAAACACAAGTTCCTGAGCGATCTTTAGCCGATCGACCGGATAATTGGTCAGGTAATCTAGCGAGGAATACCCTGTCCCAAAGTCATCGATAGCGATCCGCAGTCCAAGAATCCTGAGACGCTCCACCAAGTTACAATTATTCTGGGTGGCCTCCATCAAGACAGACTCCGTCAGTTCCACTTCCATTTGATCGGGCCGGATTTCCCATTTCACGAGACACTCCGCTACGTCCTCTAGGAAATGGGCGCGCTTGCATTCAAGGGCCGAAACATTAACGGCCGCCACAGCAGGGGCGATCCCTGCGTCATTCCAGAGCTTCGTCTGACGGCAGGTCTGTTCAAAAGCCCATTTTCCAAGAAGAAGGATTACGTCTGTCTTTTCTGCAGTGGAAATGAACTCGGACGCCGCCACAAGGCCCCGTTCCGGGTGATTCCACCGGACCAACGCCTCAAGATCAATAATCCTTCCCGAGGCGAGTTCCGCCTGGGGTTGATAATAAAGCTCAAGTTCGTTTCGTTCGAGCGCCGAATGCAAGTGATCGGTGATCGTCACGCGTTCCCTAACGATGCGATCAAGATCCGATGTATGGAATCTGACGCAATTGCGGCCATCCTCTTTTGCCCGGTAAAGCGCGAGGTCGGCTTGCATCATCATGGTTTCCGGGTCCGAAGAAGCCGATGCGTAACACGAAATGCCGATACTCACCGTAATGCGCACCTGATTGGCGTCGATGATGTAAGGCAAGCCAAGCTTTTCAACGATTTTGTCCGCCATGTTTCGGGCCACCGACACATCGATTGTATCGGGCAGCAATACTGCGAACTCATCGCCGCCAAAACGGGCCACCAGGTCGGATTTTCGTACGATGCGATTGAGACGTTCAGTAACCTGCCTTAAAAGCGAGTCTCCTACCGCGTGGCCAAGCGTGTCGTTGACATCCTTGAAGTGGTCGAGATCAAAAAAGAGAATCGTGAAGGGGCCACCGCTCCGGCCCGCGGCCATAAAAGATAGCGAGAGACGGTCGGAGAACGCGCGGCGATTTCCGCGACGGCCTTCGGAAAAGCGCGGATCCGCGCAAAGCTAATACCAACCGGATGATCGATTTCGCAAAAGCCATGACGGAAGAAGAAATCAACGACGCCGCGGCCTATTTCGCGTCGATGAAATGGACGCCATGGATTCGCGTCGTCGAAACAAACACGATCCCGAAGAGCCGTAGCGTGTTCGGCATGTGGATGCCGTATGAGGGCGCGGAGGCCGGTACCGAACCGCTCGGCAACCGTGTCATCGAATCGCCAGAGAACCCCGATGCTACCGACAATTTGCGCGATCCCCATTCGGGCTTCATCGCCTATGTGCCGGTTGGCGCACTCGCCAAGGGCAAGGATTTGGTGACGACGGGCGGAAACGGCAAGACCGTCCGATGCTCCATCTGTCACGGCGAGGACCTGCACGGAATCGGATCGGTGCCCGATATTGCGGCGCGTTCGCCGGCCTATATGCCGCGACAGCTCTACGACATCCAAACAGGCACACGAAAAGGCGGGGTGACTGCGCTGATGCAGTCTGTGGTCGCCAAATTCAGCGCCGAAGATTTCGTCAACATCACGGCCTATCCGCCTCGCTCCCGCCGCAATCGGCTGGCGCGCCCGGAAGAGCGGCGCAGAAATAGAGCCTTCGCCGCCTGGACATTCCGCAAGGGAGATCCTTGGGGACTTTCGGCGTAGGCGGTTGCTGAATGCAGGCTTGCTGGGGAGGAACCAGCTACTTAAGGGCAGAGAGTTGAATATTGCCAACTCCATGAGAATATCGGTGTATGGTTCCTCTTTCCGTTCTCGACCTTTCCCCCATCGTCCAAGGTGGCGACGCGGCGTCCGCGCTGCGAAACACAGTTGACCTAGCCCGTCATGCTGAAGCGTGGGGTTACCGCAGGTACTGGCTCGCCGAACACCACAACATGCCTGGCATCGCTAGCGCTGCTACCGCGATCGTTATCGGCCATGTCGCGGGAGCCACAAAAACCATCCGGGTGGGCGCGGGCGGCATCATGCTGCCAAACCATTCGCCTCTGATAATCGCCGAACAGTTTGGAACTCTCGCGACACTGTATCCCGGCCGCATTGATCTGGGCGTCGGCCGTGCACCCGGCACCGATCAACGTACCATGCGCGCCCTGCGCCGAAACCTCACGAACGACCATGATTCCTTTCCCCAGGATGTCTTGGAGCTGATTGCATATCTTGGTCCGGTTTCGCCGGAAGAACCCGTGCGTGCCGTTCCCGGCGCGGGATCAGAGGTACCGGTTTGGATTCTGGGTTCAAGCCTTTATGGCGCGCAACTCGCCGCGGCTCTTGGTCTTCCCTATGCCTTCGCATCCCATTTTGCGCCGCAAGATCTTGAACCTGCAATCGCAGTTTATCGCGAGCGGTTCCGACCTTCGCCACATCTGTCGAAGCCCTATGTAATGCTTGGGATCAGCGTCTTCGCAGCTAAAACCGACGCCGAAGCCAGGAGGCTGTTCACTTCGCATCAGCAGGCCGTTATCAATCTCCGCTCGGGCCGGCCGGGCCAGCTGCCGCCCCCCATCGATGACATCGCGGCAATTCTTGATGACCGCGGCCGGGCAATATTGGACTCCGTGCTCACCTGCGCCATGGTCGGCTCGCCTGCAACGGTGGAGCATGATCTGAGCGCCTTTATCGGCCGCCACCGGCCAGACGAACTCATTGTGACGGCGCAGATTTTCGACCATGCCGCACGACTCCGATCCTTCAATATCCTGAGCCGTATCTCGTGCGAGAGGTAGCGATTTCGCGCCTCGTTCGCCTGGGCGATCTGACCCGTAGCACCTGAGACGACTCTGGCTGCCGCGGCGGGGGGTGTTTGCGACCGTCGATGAAATCGCTGGAGCGGAGAAGATCAACTTGTCCTACCTGAGCCGTGTGGCACCGGAGATCGTCGAGGCGATTTCTAGGT
>DATLVC010000275.1:0-4870 GCA_035577685.1 Micropepsaceae bacterium
GCAACGAAGCCCTGACCGCGATGCAAAAGGGCACTGCCGAATTCGACGGACTGGATTCCAAATATTTCTTCACCTCGCTTCTCACCATCACCATGGAAGGGTTCTTCTCCGATCCGATCTATGGCGGCAACCGCAACAAGGCCTCCTGGCGCATGCTCGGGTTCCCCGGTCTGCCCGCCATCTATGCCGACAAGATCGACGAATACCGCAACAAGAAATACGTCGTCGCCGAACCGCAATCGATTGCGGACTTCAGCTGAGGGGATGCACCGATGGTCACGAAACTGAAGGAAGTCGACGTCGTCGTTATCGGCCAAGGCCTGACCGGCGTGATGATGGCCAAGGAAATGACCATGGCGGGCTTGACCGTGGTCGGTCTCGAGCGCGGTCCCGACCGCCGGCCGGAACAGGAAAACGTCCTGCCGCGCATCCGCGACGAGCTGAAATACAACGCCCGCAAGGAGCTGATGATCGACAATGCGGTCGACACCGTCACCTTCCGCAACAATTCCGATCAGATGGCGCTGCCGATCCGGCGTTGGGGCGCGTTCCTTCCCGGCGAAGGCGTGGGCGGTACCACCAACCATTGGGGCGGCCTGCACTGGCGCTTTTTGCCGGCGGATTTCCGCATCCGCAGCGAGATCACGCAGAAATACGGCGCCAAGGCCATTCCCGCCGACATGACCATCGCCGATTGGCCTGTCACCTATGACGAGTTGGAGCCCTATTTCGACAAGTTCGACAAGCTGTGTGGCGTGTCGGGCAAGGCCGGCAATCTCAAAGGCCAGAAGATCGAAGGCGGCAATATCTTTGAAGGACCGCGCCAGAACGAATATCCCAACGCGCCGCTCAAGACATCCGCGGGCGGTTTGCTGTTTGCGGATGCGGCGAAGAAGGTGGGGTATCACCCTTTCCCGGTTCCGTTCTCCGCGCCTTCCAAACCCTATACGAATATCTATGGTGTGACGCTGGGCCAGTGCGAATATTGCGGCTTCTGCGGGCGCACCTCCTGCGAGGCGAACGCCAAGGCGACATCGGCGACGAATGTCATGCCGGTCCTGCGCCGCGATCCGAAATACACGCTGAAGACGCGCGCCTTCGTGTCGAAGATCAATTACGACAAGCAGGCCAAAAAGGTCACCGGCGTCAGCTACATCGATATGAAGACCGGCGAGGAATATGAACAGCCGGCTTCCATGGTGATCCTGTCGGCCTTCGTCATGGGCAACACCCATATGATGCTCTATTCGGGCATCGGCGAACCCTATGATCCGAAGACCGGCCGCGGCCTCGTCGGTAAGAATTATTGCTATCAGTTCGAAGCCAACGGCAAAGCCTTCTTTTCGGACAAGGTGCTCAACCCCTTCATGGGCTCGCCCGGCGACCGCATCGCGTTCGACGATTTCAACGGCGAGAATTTCGACCATTCGGGATTGGGCTTTTTCGGCGGCGGCTACATCGTCGGCGGCAGCGGTTCGGCACCACCGATTGCCGGACACGACGTGCCCCCAGGCACGGCGGCCTGGGGCGCGGAATGGAAGAAGGCCGTGGTCCAATGGTATTACGGCACGATGGACTTCAACACGCAGGGATCGGTCTACGCGAACCATGCGAACTATCTCGATCTCGATCCGACCTATAAGGATTCGATCGGACGTCCGCTGCTGCGCATGACCTATAACGGCACCGACAACGACCATAAGATGTCGCGCTATCTGCTGTCGAAGCTCGAAGTCGCGATCAAGGCGATGAACCCGACCTCCTACGAAGTGCGTCCACGGCCCAAGAATTTCACCACCGTGCCCTATCAATCGACCCACAATACCGGCGGCACGATGATGGGAACGAATCCCGGCAACAGCGTCGCGAACCGCTATGGCCAGGTGTGGGAGGCGAGCAACCTCTTCATCACGGGCGCCTCGCTGTTCCCGCAACAGCATGGCTACAATCCGACCGGCCCCTTGGGCGCGCTTGCCTATTGGACCTCGGACAAGATCGTGAACGAGTATCTGAAAAAACCCGGCCCGCTGGTGCAGGCATAAAAGAACATCAGGGAGAGACATTCATGCGTTTGGTGTTTTCGGGCGCCGCCCTTGGCGCCTGTTTTTTGGCGGGCACACCCGCTTTTGCCGCCGATGCCAATCACGGCAAAGTGCTGTTCACCGCTTGCCAGGCCTGCCACACAGAAAAGCCGGACGCGCTGGGCCCGAGCCTGAAGGGCGTTGTCGGGCGCAAATCCGGAGCGCTCGAGGATTTCCGCTATTCGCCCGCGATGAAGCGCGCCAACCTCACCTGGGATGAAGCGACCCTCAACGACTACCTCAAGGACCCGCAAGGCAAGGTGAAGGGCAATCGCATGCCGTTTTCCGGCTTTGCCAATGCGAGCGATGCGGCGGATGTCGTCGCCTATCTGGTGACGCTGAAATAGCTCAGTGCTGTCGAAGGTGACGTTGACGCGATGGAGATACGCAGTCTCCAAACATGCACCAGCGCGAGCACAAGGGCGTGATCAGGGTATGCGTTCGCACAGTTCTTCGCGCCAGAAGCCCAAGGCTTCCTGGGCCGCACGGTCGGAGAAGCTGAATAGCACGACATCGTCCGAAGCCTTCAGCCGGCAGGATGTCCAGGACGGCACCACGAAAATATCGCGCGGCGCAAAGGCAAACGTTTCGCCGGCGATCTCCACGGTGCCGGAGCCTTCGACCACGCTGAACACGGTGCCGTCGGTGCTGCGATAGGCCTGACCCGCAAAGCCCGCCGGGAGCAATTGCATGAACACGGCCATGGTCGGGAAAGGATGCCCACCATTCGCCGGATTGGCATAGCGCATCTTGAAGCCATGGGCGGGATGCGGCGGTTCGTGGGAGAGCCGGTGCAGGGCGCTCCGCGTCCGCTCATAGGGATAGCGCAGCAGCGGGGATGCTGCCGCCTGCTCCGGCCTGTAATCCACGGGCAGCAGGTTCGCGCCGAACGCCGCCAGGGATTCGCCATTGGCCCGCGCGGGCGCGTTCTCCGTGCCGGCATAATTCTCGCGGAACGTGGCGCCGAAGAAGCGCGAGAACGGCGTATCGAGCCCATCCATCCACACCACCGGACCGTTTCCGTCATTGCCATGGGCGTGCCAGCTCCAGGCTGGCGTCACGATGAAATCGCCGGCCTGCATGTCGGCGCGCTCGCCGCCCACCACCGTGTAGCCACCCTCGCCTTCCACTAGGAATCGCAGCGCTGACGGCGTGTGGCGATGCGAATTGGCGATCTCGCCGGGAAGGATGATCTGCAGACCGGCATAGAGCGTGGTGGTGATGAAGGTGGTGCCGCGCAGGCGCGGATTCTCCAGCACCAGCACGCGGCGTTCGGCCTGTTCCTTGCTGATGAGCCGGGCCGCTTCCAGAAGCTTTGGCCGGATCGCGCTGTAGCGCCACAGCCGGGGTACGCAATCGGTGCCGGGCCGCATGGCGGATTCCGCGCGCTCCCACAGCGGCATCGCATCGAGCGGCGCGATGGTTCTGGAGAATTCCGTCAGCGCAGCTTTGGCGTCCGTCATCAGGCTTTCGTTTCGGCCGGAAGCGGCTGCGCGAAGATCGAGTTCGCGCCACCCGTGCCCTGCACCACGTCGAGCACCATCGTGCCAACGCGTTCGAATTCGATTTTCACCTTGTCGCCGTGCCGGATCGGGCCGACGCCGGCGGGCGTGCCGGTGGCGATGATATCGCCGGGATAGAGCGTCATCACCGAAGACGCCATCTCGATCATGCCTGGAATATCGAGGATGAGATCGCGCGTGTTGGCGTCCTGTTTGAGCTCGCCATTGACCCACAGCCGCCCTTGTAGATGCGACACCGCGTCGCCGATTTCATCTTCGGTCACGATCCACGGCCCCACGGGGCAGAACGTGTCGAATCCCTTGCGCGTGACACGCTCCTCCTTGCCGCGGATCACCGCATCGATCAGGCAGGCATAGCCGAAGGCGTAATCGCGCCATTTTTCGCGAGGAATATCGCGCCCTTCTTTGGCGATGACGACCGCAAGCTCGCATTCATGATCGATGCGGCGACCGGCATTGACGGGCAGCACGATGGGATCGGCCGGCCCGGACAGCGATGACGGCGGCTTGAAGAAGAAGCCCTGATTGTTGGCACGATAGGACGAGCCCATCTCGATGCCGTGATCGTGGTAGTTCACCGGATAGGCGATTACTTTGTTCGGCCATGGCACCGGGGTCAGCAGCTTCACGCCGGCGAGCGCGACACCTTTGCCCGATGCGGCGGCGCGTTCGAGCTTGCCGCGATATTCGGCGAAATTCGCGATCAGCCGGTTCATCGCCACCGGCGGCCAGCTTCCCGGGTCGCCATGGACGATATCGGTGACATCAACGATCAAATCGCCTTGCACCACGCCGATGCGGTTGTCGTTAAAACGCGCGAGCTTCATGGGCCACCTTCGGTTTTGCGCTATGCTACGATAGTCCTTTACAGGCAAATTTGGGAAAGTGTAACGAGTTGATGATGGAGACGGAAACCGAAATCACCATCGTAGGTGGAGGAATAGGCGGCCTCGCGCTGGCACTCCACCTGCACAAGCACAGAATTTCCTGCCGCATCTACGAAGCCGCACCGGTCCTCAAGGAAATCGGCGTCGGCATCACCGTGCTGCCGCACGCGATGCGTGAATTGACGGCCCTGGGCTTGGGGGCCGACATCGAGCGGCTCGGCATCGAGAACACCGAGAGCCGCTTCTTCAACCGCTTCGGCCAGTCCATCTATACCGAGCCACGCGGACGCTTCGCGGGCTATCCTTTTCCGGAGATCGGCATCCATCGCGGCCGGCTGCATATGACCTTGTACAACGCCGTGATCGAACGCCTGGGCAG
>DATLVC010000276.1:0-5464 GCA_035577685.1 Micropepsaceae bacterium
CCCGCCCAATTGGGGCATTTCGACAGTTCCGCCGCCGCATGGGAGCGCCGTATCCAATCGGGTCAGCCCGGCGCGCTGATGGTGCAGGCGCTCGGCGATCTCGATGGTGGCCGTGCGCTCGGCCTGTTCGGCGATTGGACAGATCGCATCAAGAAGGGCGAGCTGCCTTTCGCCAAGCCCTCGCGCCCCACCGGCATCGAGCGCAATGTTGTGCTGACGCTGTGGGATTGGTCGCAGCCGACCGCCTACATGCACGATCTGACTTCGACCGACAAACGCAACCCGACCCTGAATGTGAACGGCATCATCTACGGCTCGCCGGAACTGAGCTCGGATTATGTCGCCTGGCTCGATCCGGCCAACAACAAGACCGGCCTCATCAAGACCGAATGGCGCGATCCGAAAACGCCCAGCACCAAGACCTCGCCGATCTATGCGCCCTCGCCCTATTGGGGCGATGAGCCGGTGTGGGACAGTCACAGCCTCAACCACAATCCGATGATGGATGCCAAGGGCCGGATCTGGCTCACCTCGCGCATTCGCCCCGATGCCAATCCGGCGTTCTGCAAAGCGGGTTCGCATCATCCGTCCGCCGAAGCGTTTCCGCTGAACACTTCGCGGCGGCAATTGCAGATGTACGATCCGGCGACGAAGAAGATCGTGACTATCGATACATGCTTCTCCACGCATCATCTGAATTTCGATAAGAACGGCACGATCTGGTTTTCCAGCGGCAGCAATACCGATCCCGTGATCGGCTGGTTCGATACCAAGAAATGGGACGAGACCCATGACGAACAGGCGAGCCAGGGTTGGGCGCCATTCATCGTGGACGTCAACGGCAACGGCAAGGCGGATGCCTATGTCGAGCCCAATCAGCCGGTCGATCCGAAAAAAGACAAGCGCGTGCTGCAGGGTCTGTATTCGGTGTCGGCCAATCCGGTCGACGGCACCATCTGGGCGGTGGTGCTCGGCTTCCCCGGAACGGCGATCCGCTTCGATCCCAAGACCAAGCTGACCGAAGTCTATGAAGTGCCGTGGAACGATCCGAAGAATCCCGATTCCGGATTCTCCCCGCGTGGCGCGGATGTCACCAGCGACGGCGTGTTATGGTCCGTGCTGGCGAGCGGGCAAATGGCAAGCTTCGACCGGCGTCTCTGCAAGGGCCCTCTCACCGGCCCGGCTGCTGCGACGGGCAAAGGCTGCCCGGAAGGATGGAAGCTCTACACAATTCCCGGCCCGCAATTCAAAGGCGTTGCCATGAAGGGCGGCAGCGCCGAAGCACCCTATTATGACTGGGTGGATCAGTTCGACACGCTGGGCCTTGGCAAGAACGTGCCTATCGCGACGGGCAATCTCTCCGATGCGATGTTCGCGCTGGTCGACGGCAAATGGGTGACCATGCGCGTGCCCTATCCGATGGGCTTCTTCGCGAAGGGCATGGATGGGCGCGTCGACGATGCGAAGTCCGGGTGGAAGGGCAGGGGCATCTACGCCACCTATTCGGGCAGTGCGAGCACGCATATCGAAGGCGGCAAAGGCCAGATGCCCAAGGTGGTGCATTTCCAGATCCGCCCCGATCCGCTGGCGAAATAGAAAGGCGACTGGCCTCTAACGTCTAGCGAGATCGATATGATTTTCGGTATGTCCATTGCCACGTTTACCACCGTACACGTGGCTTTGAGTCTGGCTGGAATAGCGTCCGGTTTCGTGGTCGTGTTCGGCATGATCGAAGGCAAACCTTCAGGCGTCTGGACGGCGATTTTTCTACTGACAACAGTCTTGACCAGCATTACCGGGTTTCCCATTCCTCCGCTCGGCTTCGATCCGCCGCGCGCGATAGGTTTACTTTCTCTGTTGTTGCTGACGCTTGCGATTGTCGCCCTGCTTGTCTTTCATTTGGCGCGATCATGGCGGTGGATCTATGCCGTAACGACCATCGCGGTCCTTTACTTTAACTGCTTTGTGGGTGTCGTGCAGACGTTCCAAAAGATTTCATTCTTCAGGAGTCTCGCACCAACGCAATCCGAACCTCCCTTCGCAATTGCGCAGATTGCCGTATTGATCATCTTCATCGTGCTGGGTGTTTTGGCCGTGAAAAGATTCACCCCAAGCGCAAACACGGCTGCTTTCAGATTGCCTTGATCGCAGCAGCCCCGGCAATTGACGAGGAGGTCCGCTGTCGGTGGCGAATTGTAAAATTCGTCTTACGGCGATGTCTGGCGCCGGTTTCTAGCGCCGATTTCGTGCAGGCTAGCTTTCGCTAACGGCTTTGCTCTTCGCTTTTACGGTCTTGCCTTTCGGCGCCTCTGACTTTGCTTTCTTCGCGGGAGTCTTCTTCGGGGCTTCTTTTTCCTTTGCCGCTGGTGCGGTTTTCTTCGCGGCGGCGGCTGGTTTGCCGCGCCCCTTTTTCTTGGCCGGGCCTTTTTCCGCGCGCGCGGTGATCAGCGCAACGGCTTCATCCAATGTCACGGACGCAGGATCGGAATCCCGCGGCAGCGTCGCATTGACCTTGCCGTCGGTGACGTAAGGACCATAGCGGCCCTTCATCACTTTGATCGCCGCACCGCCTGATGGCGGCACGCCCAATTCCTTCAATGCTTGGCCGCCGCGGCCGCCACGGCCGCCTTTCTCCTTGCGTTCTGCCAGAAGTGTCACCGCGCGATTGATGCCGACGGTGAAAACATCTTCCGGCGATTCCAGCGAGGCATAGGCGCCATCATGCGAAATGTAGGGTCCGAAACGCCCGAACCCTGCCATGATCGGTTTGCCGCTTTCGGGGTGCAGGCCGACTTCGCGCGGCAGCGACAAAAGCTGCAGCGCCTTTTCCAGATCCATGGTTTCGACGGAAAAGCCTTTGGGAATGCTGGCGCGTTGCGGCTTCTCGCCAGTGCCGCGTTGGACATAGGGTCCAAAGCGGCCCGACTTCAGCGAGATTTCGTCGCCCGATTGCGGATCGACGCCGAGCGTGCGCGGCGCGGCATCCCCGTTCCCGTCGCCGCGGCCCAATTGGCGCGTATAGCGGCATTCGGGATAATTCGAACAGCCGATGAAGGCGCCGAACTTGCCGAGCTTCAGATTAAGTCGTCCGGTTCCGCAGGTCGGGCAGCGGCGCGGGTCGCCGCCGTCGGCCTGCTCTGGGAACATATGGGGCCCCAGAATCTCGTCGAGCGCATCGATCACATCGGCGAATTTCAGATTCTTGGTTTCTTCCGTCGCGGCGTGGAAGCTCGTCCAGAAATCGCGCAGCAATTGCTTCCACGAAAGCTCGCCCGCCGAGACCTCATCGAGCTTTTCTTCGAGATCGGCAGTGAAATCATATTCGACATAGCGCTTGAAGAAGCTCGTCAGAAACGCGGTGACGATGCGCCCCTTGTCCTCGGGAACAAAGCGGTTCCTGTCCATGCGCACATAGGCGCGATCACGGAGCGTCGAAAGAATGCTGGCATAGGTGGAGGGCCGCCCGATGCCGAGTTCTTCGAGCTTCTTGACCAGACTGGCTTCGCTGTAACGCGGCGGGGGTTCGGTGAAATGCTGCGCATCGCGCACCGCTAGCGTCGAAAGCGCGTCCCCGCTCGCGAGCTTCGGCAGGCGTCCGTCATCGCCATCGGCCTCGTCGTCGCGCCCTTCCTGATAGAGCTTCAAGAAGCCGTCGAACAAGGTGACCGTGCCGGTGGCGCGCAGCCGCGTCTTGCCGTCTTCCGAAGCGACATCGGCAGTGGTGCGCTCCTGCTCGGCGGATTCCATCTGGCTGGCGAGCGCGCGTTTCCAGATCAGCTCGTAGAGGCGCGCCTGGTCCCCATCGAGATAGCGCGACACGCGATCGGGGTGCCGCGCGAAGCTGGTTGGGCGTATGGCCTCGTGAGCCTCCTGCGCATTTTTGACCTTCGAGGAATAAATTCGCGGCCGCTCGGGCACGTAACGATCGCCGTGAAGCTCGGCGATGACATGGCGGCTTTCGGCGATGGCCTCGCCCGCCATGGTCGCACCGTCGGTCCGCATATAGGTGATGAGGCCGACGGTTTCGCCGCCAAGATCGACGCCTTCATAAAGACCTTGCGCGATCTTCATGGTGCGCGCCGCGGCGAAACCCAATTTGCGCGCCGCTTCCTGTTGCAGCGTCGACGTGATGAAAGGCGCCCAAGGGTGGCGTTTGACCGGCTTTTTCTCGACCTCGGTGATTGCGAACCGCCCGGTGTTGATAGCGGCGACGGCGCGTTTGGCATCCTCCTCGCGGGCGAGGGATAATTTGTCGAGCTTCTTGCCGTCGGCATGCGTCAGCTTGGCGGTGAAATTGCCGCCCGGCGCCGCGAAATCGGCCTCCACGGTCCAATATTCCTGCGGCTTGAACGCTTCGATCTCGAGCTCGCGGTCGCAGATGAGCCTGAGCGCCACCGATTGCACACGCCCGGCCGAACGGGCGCCCGGAAGCTTGCGCCACAGCACCGGCGAAAGGGTGAAGCCCACGAGATAATCGAGCGCGCGCCGGGCGAGGTAGGCATCCACCAATTCCTCATTGATCGCGCGCGGATGGGCGATGGCGTCGAGCACCGCCGATTTGGTGATGGCATTAAAGACGACGCGCTGAATTTCCAACTTGCCCAGGGCGCGGCGCTGCTTCAGTGCCTCCAGCACGTGCCAGGAGATTGCTTCGCCTTCCCGGTCCGGATCGGTGGCGAGAATCAGCCGGGTCGCACCCTTCAACGCGTCGGCAATGTCCTTCAGGCGTTTCTGCGCCTTGGGATCGACCTCCCAGACCATGGCGAAATCGGAATTGGGATCGACCGAGCCGTCCTTGGCGGGGAGATCCCGCACATGGCCATAGCTCGCTAAAACCACATAATCCCGGCCGAGATATTTGTTGATGGTCTTCGCCTTGGCGGGCGATTCCACAACCACGACGCTGGAAGGTTCTGACATATGCCCTGGCTGCTGAGACTGACAAATGTGCGCTGTTAGGCCTGGATGCGGCTGTTTGGCGCGGCGGGCGCGGACACTGGGGTAAGGACCGGACGCCTGTCAACTTCGCAATATTACAATTTTTAGTAGTTAATATTCATTAATCAACCTGAGATTGTACCTGCCGAGCGACATCCGCTATCCTGCGAATCGTCAAGCAGAGATTTTCTATGGTAGCCCCGCCATTTAGGAAGCAACAGCCGCGTTCAAGCTTGGGTGTTCCAAGAAGTCCCACGGCTGTCGAGAGCGCCGAATACACCTATGGGATGCTTGTATCTTTAATGGAACTCGCGACATTTCATGACCAGGAGGAGCTCGCTCTGCTCCTCAGAGCGGCGGCGGCGGAAGCCCGCTCGATCGCACGACCGCAATCGGAATAAAGATCTAGCGCCAGCAGACGCGGTTTCCCGGTTGCCGCTGGACGCGGCCGGCAAGCTCAAGCTCCAGAAGAACAGTGAGCACCGCCGCAGGTGGTGCGCCGCACTGACGAATGAGCTCATCCACT
>DATLVC010000277.1:0-9550 GCA_035577685.1 Micropepsaceae bacterium
CCAGCCATGGTGACCGTCGCCAAAGCCGGTGGCGCGGGTCCTCGCCCGAATCCGGGCAATGGCGCGGGCGGCCAGTTCGATTCCAAGGTGTGATGATGTTTTGCTCCTCTCCCCTTGAGGGAGAGGGCGGCGCGCCCCGCACGCCAGTGCGGCATTGGCGCGCCGGGTGAGGGGGCGTGTCAATTTGAGTTCCGCTCGTCGATGCCCGTAAGATGATTCCATGACCAATATCCGCGTCACAGTCGCCGGCGCCTCCGGCCGCATGGGCCGCACGCTCATCCGCGCGTTGGCCGAGAGCGACGGCATGCAGCTCGCCTTCGCGCTGGAGCGCCCCGGCCATGCCGCGCTCGGCGCGGATGCCGGCGTGCTCGCCGGCCTGCCGACGAACGGCATCGCGGTGACGCACGATTCCCTCGCCGCGCTCGCCGCCTCCGACGCTGTGCTCGATTTCACCACGCCCGCGGCCAGTGTTCCGCTTTCCGAACTCGCGGCCCAGGCGCGCATCGTCCATGTCATCGGCACCACCGGATTTTCCGAGAACGACCTGGTCCGCCTGAAGGCCTCCGCCCGCCACGCGGTGATCGTCAAATCGGGCAATATGAGTCTGGGCGTCAATCTTCTCGCCGCTTTGGTGCGCGAAGCCGCCAAGGTGCTGCCCAATTACGACGTCGAAATCGTCGAGATGCACCATCGCATGAAAGTGGACGCGCCTTCCGGCACGGCGCTGCTGCTGGGCGAAGCTGCCGCCGAGGGGCGCAATCTTCCGCTGAAAGATCTTGCGGTGCGCGGGCGTGACGGACAGACCGGCCCGCGCCCCGATGGCGCCATCGGTTTTGCCTCCTTACGCGGCGGCACGGTGGTCGGCGATCACACCGTGACGCTGGCGGGGCCGTTCGAGCGCATCGAACTGAGCCATCGCGCCGAAGACCGCATGATCTTCGCCAAGGGCGCGCTGACGGCCGCGCGCTGGGGCCAGGGACAGAAACCGGGCCTATACGCGATGAGCGACGTGCTCGGTCTTTCGCGCTAGCATAGGGCTTTCGCGCAAAGGACAGGCCATGCGGCTTAAGCTTTTCGCTCTTGCGTCCCTCGCCGCTTTTGTCTGTGCGCCCGCGCAAGCCGCGACGTTGGATGATCCGGCGGCCGCCTGCGCGGACAATGATCCGGATGTCGCCATCTTTGCGTGCAGCGCGCTGATCGCCTCGGGCACGGCATCCCCGTCCGACCTGTCGCGCGATTACAACAATCGCGGCGGCGCTTTTTCGGCCAAGGGCGACTATGATCACGCGATCCTGGATCTCGACGAAGCGATCAAGCTCGACGCTTCCAATATCGGCGCGCTGATCAACCGCGGCAATTCCTACGGAGGGATGCGCCAATATGATCGCGCGCTCGAAGATTACAACGCGGCGCTGAAGCTGGATGTCAATGATTCCCGCGCCTATGGCGCGCGCGGCGGCGTGTATGAAAAACTGGACCGGCCGGCCGACGCGTTGTCCGATTACGACACCGCCGTGCTGCTGGACGTCCACAATATCGACGCGCTGATCAGCCGCGGCGCGCTGTACCGGAACCAGGGAGAGATCGAAGCGGCCATCGCAGATTTCAACGCGGCGATCGCGCTGCGGCCGGATTTCGCGCCCGGCTTCGACAATCGCGGGTTTACTTATGCGCTGCGCAATCAATATGACCGGGCCATCGCCGATTACGATGCAGCCGTGAAGCTCAACCCGCATTCGATGGTCACGCTCTATCATCGCGCTATCGCCTGGAGCCGCAAGGGCGAACCGCAGCGCGCGATTCTGGATTTCAGCCGCGCGCTCGAACTTGCGCCGACCAACTCCACCCTCTTCGTCGACCGTGGCGATGCTTATCAGGATGCGGGCGACTACGACCACGCCATCGCCGATTACGACGACGCCGTGATGTACAATTCCGGCAATGCCAGCGCCTACGCCAATCGCGGCACTGCCTTCGCCCTCAGCGGCGATTTTCCGCGCGCCATCGCCGATTATGATTCCGCATTGAAGCTGAAGCCCGATCTTCCCGGCATTGTGCTCAATCGCGGCCTCGCTTACGCGCAGAGCGGCGTCTATGACAGAGCGCTCGCCGATTTCGATTCTGCGCTGCGCACCAATCCGAACGATGCCTTCATCCTATTCAATCGCGGCATCGCCAAGAAGGCGCTGGGCGATGCAATGGGGTCGGATGGCGACATTGCCAGAGCGCGGCAAATCGATCCCAATATCGGCAAATGAATGGGTGAGGGGATCCCATGCGGCTGAACGCGCCGTTGCTTGGTACCGTTTTCGGGCTCGCTCTTGCGGGTTCGGCCATGGGCCAGACCGACCAGCAATTCCGCCAATGCAACGGGCCCGATCCCGCGCTCGCCATTCTGGGCTGCACGGCGGTGATTGAATCGCACGACAGCAAGCCGCCGCTGCAAAGCCGCGCGCTGGTCAATCGCGCCAACGCCTATGTCGCGCGCGGGCAAGGCGAACGTGCCATTGCCGATTTCGACCGCGCGGTGATGCTGGATGCCAAGAACCGGACGGCCTTTGCCGCGCGTGGCGCCTATTATCAGACACAAGGCGACAGCACTCGCGCCCTTGCCGATTTCAATCAGGCGATCGGTATCAATCCCAAGGATGCGAACGCCTTCCTTCAACGGGCGAATTTCTACCTGGTTACGGGCGAGCCGCAACGCGCCCTTCCCGATTACGATGCCGCAATCAAGCTCGATCCCAAGAATGTGTCGGCTTACGCCAATCGCGGCGAGGCCCATCGCGTGCAGGGCGAGGATGACAAGGCCATTGCCGATTTCGATGCCGCGCTGAAACTCGATCCCAATTTTGCTCCGGCCTATGACAATCGCGGCGTGGCGCTGACCGGCAAGGGCGACTATGACCGCGCCATCGCCGATTTCGGCAACGCCATCAAGCTCGATCCGAAATCGGTGGGCCCCTACAATCATCGCGCTATCGCCTATGAGAGCAAGGGTGCACATGACTGGGCGCTGGCCGATTTTGCCACCGCCATCGGCCTCGATCCGAACAACCCTGCCATCTATGCCAATCGCGGCAATATCTATCTGGAACAGAACGATCTCGACCGCGCGATTGCGGATTTCAACCACGCCATCATGATCGACGCCATGGATGCAGAGGCGTTCAATAACCGCGGCAGCGCCTATGCCAAAAAAGGCGATCTGACCCGCGCGCTCGCCGATTTCGATACGGCGATAAAATTGAACCCGCGGCTTCCCAACGCGCTCGCCAATCGCGGGCTGGTGCTGGTGAAGACGGGCGAGAATGTGCGCGCCATTGCCGATTTCAACGCCGCGCTCGCTGCCAATCCGAAGGACGCGTTCAGCCTCTATAATCGCGGCGTTGCCAAGCAGAAGATGGGCGATGCCGTCGGCGGCGATGTCGATGTCATCGCCGCACGCGCGATCGATCCCAATGTCGGGAAGTGACGTTATGAGGACGGCGTGAAATTCTTCGCTTCGCGCAAGGCCCGCCGCAACGCATCGGCCAAGCCGGCGCGTTCTTCGACGCCCAGAAACGAACCCACGATCCAGCGCTGCCGGCCGGAGACCAGCGCCAGCTCGGCGCCCATCAGCTCAGGGTCGTCGTGATCCACGCGCAGCCAGTAGGGATTGACCTCCTCGCGCGCGACCTCGCCTTTCGCGCTCACCCGCTCGATCAACAGAGTCTCGCTCGTCAACAGCAGGCGTTCCTGCTTTCGGCTCGCCCGCACGCTCGCGCGCATGGCGATTGCCAGCAAGAGAACATCGGCCCCGAAGAACGGCGTCACCGGCCATGCGCCGCGCAGCGCAAACAGAATGCCGGCCGCGAAACTGACGAGCCCGACAAAACCAATCACCAGCGCCAGACCGCGCGGACTCAGCGGACGGTTGGGCTGAATGATCGCGTCGAAGAAAACGCGCTGTTGCATGTCCCCACTCTAGCGTATCTCCAAAAATGGGGAAGCCCGCGTTTGTCGCGGGCTTCCCCTTCACGGCGTGCCGATTTAACGGCGGCACCGCCGATTGTATTCGGACTCTCCGCCATGGTCGCGCCAGAACGGATCGCCGAGATTGAGGGAGCACGGATCGGTCGCTGCACCGAGGGCTGCGCCGCCGAGTCCGCCGATCACTGCGCCGGCCCCGGCATTGCCCGCAAGCGAGCCAACCGCCGCGCCCGCGCCCGCGCCGAGCAGGCCGCCCGAGACGGCCCGGTCGCCCGGTGTCGTGCCGCACGCTGCAAGGGCTAGGGCGGCAGTCAGGACCGCCGATGCTACAAAGCTCTTTCGATATCTTGTTGTCATGTTCGTTTCCCCGTTTGGGTTCGTAGATGAAACGGGGCGTGTAATAATTTGTTCCGCTGCTTTCGGCCGGGACGACTTCTCCCTAAACTTCAGCCTGTCCTTGCGAGAAATCCCCATGCCGCGCCGCTTCACCTCCACCGAGATCGAGGAATTTTTTTCGCGCTTCCAAAAGCGCGATCCCAATCCCCGCACGGAACTGGAATATAAAAGTCCGTACACGTTGCTTGTGGCGGTGGTGCTGTCGGCCCAGGCGACTGACAAAGGCGTGAACAAGGCCACAAAACGGCTTTTCCATGACGCCGACACGCCGGAAAAAATGGTGGCGCTAGGCGAGGAGCGTTTGCGCGACGCCATCAAGACCATCGGTCTCTATCGCACCAAAGCCAAGAACGTGATCGCACTGTCCAAAGTGCTGATCGCGGAGCATGGCGGAAAAGTTCCTCACGACCGCGACGCCTTGCAGGAGCTTCCCGGCGTCGGACGCAAGACCGCAAATGTCGTTTTGAACGTTGCCTTTGGCGAACCCACGCTCGCGGTGGACACGCATATTTTCCGCGTCTGCAACCGCACCTTCCTTGCGCCGGGAAAAAATCCGCGCGTGGTCGAGGATACGTTGGAAAAGAACGTGCCGGACAAATATAAGCGCCATGCCCATCATTGGCTGATTCTGCATGGGCGTTATGTGTGCATTGCGCGCAAACCCAAATGCCCGGAATGCATCGTTGCCGATCTTTGCCGCTACAAGCCCAAGACGCAGCCCGCCGGAGCCACGCCGCAGGTCGAAGCGAAATTGCTGAGAGCGAAAGCGCGGGCCCGCGCTTAGGATGTCGCGCCCGCGTGTGCGCTGAGGCTTTCGACGCAGGCGGGATCGGCCGGCGTAGTCATGCCGCGCGGCATGGTTTCGGTGTAGCGCAGCTTCAGGACATCGCCCTCGCGGTAGAGAAAAAAGAACGCGGCGCAATGGGCGCCGTCATAACGCCAGAGTTCTGATTCCGGCTCGCGGCGGATGAAATCGGGTACGCCATAGCGCTCGCGCAGCGATACGGCGTCGGTGGGCGGGGGCAGCATCACCGGCGGCGCAGGCGTCATTGCCGCCATCGGCGGCGGCACTGGGGCAAGAGCGGGCTCAATGGGACGTAAAGTAGGGGGCGCCATCGCGGACTTGGGCGCGGGCAGGGCCGTGGGGGGCAGCGGGGCCTGCATGGCGCAGCCGCTCGTCAGGAGCGCCGCGCCCGTAAGACAGCAAAGTAAGACTTTTCTTCTTGCCAAGTTATGAGACCGTCCGTAACCGTGAACCGCTGCGTATAACGCGCGTGCTTATAATGCGGACCGGCAGCGTGCGCCACCGCCGGCCGGGGCAGGGCCCGAAATCCTGCGCGAAGAAGGGGAATGCATGAGCAACGCTTACGATGTGATTGGAATCGGCAACGCCATTGTCGATGTGATTTTCGCGGCGTCCGATGAATTCCTCCTGGAGCACGCGATTGCGAAATCGGTGATGACGCTGATCGACGAGTTCCGCGCCGCGCGCCTCGTCGCGGTGGCCGAGAACGCGAAGGAAAGTTCGGGCGGGTCGGCCGCGAACACCATGGCAGGACTGGCGTCTTTCGGCGGGCGAGGCTCATTTATCGGCAAGGTGAAGAAAGACCGGCTGGGCTTCGGCTTCGCGGACGATCTGGGACGCATCGGCGTGCATTTCGATACCAGTATGGCGACGGATGGACCGTCCACCGCCTGCTGCGTGATCGCGGTGACGCCCGACGGGCATCGCAGCATGAGCACCTATCTTGGCGCCTGCCGCGAGCTCACCCCCCACGACATCGTGCCGGCGCAGATCGCCTCGGGGGCGGTGCTCTATGTCGAGGGTTACATGTGGGACGACGAGCGCTCCAAGATGGCGATCCGCAAGGCGATTGCCGCGGCCAAGGGCGCGGGGCGCAGGGTTGCCTTTACCCTGTCCGATCCGTTTTGCGTCGGGCGCTACCGTGACGAATTCCTGGAGCTGATGAAGTCCGACATCGACATCTTGTTCGCCAATGAGGAAGAGGCCAAGGCGCTGTTCGAAGTCCAGAGCTTCGAGCCTGCGCTCCAATTCGCACGCGCCTGGCGCGGCCTTGCGGTGATGACGCGCTCGGAGAAGGGGTGCGTTATCGCCGACCCGTCGGGCGGCGTGCATGTGCAGCCGGCCGAACCGGTGGCGAAAGTGCTCGACACCACGGGTGCGGGCGATCAGTTCGCGGCGGGATTTCTGTACGGGCTTTCGCAGGGCCGCGACTTGCCGGTGTGCGCGCGGCTGGGCTCGATCGCCGCGGCGGAAGTGATCTCGCATTATGGTGCGCGGCCGCAATATCCGTTCAAAGCGCTCGCCGCCGACGCGGGACTGTAGAAAATCACTCGCCGATGATGTGCAGCATCAGCTCGCGTTTGTGCGGCGCATCGCGGTGCTCGAACACATAAATCGCCTGCCACGTTCCAAGCGCCAATGCACCCGCTTCGATGGGAATGGACAAAGAGACCTGCGTCAGCGCGCTGCGAATATGGGCCGGCATGTCGTCCGGCCCTTCGGTGGTGTGACGGTAATCGGCATCGCGCGGCGCGAATTTGTCGAACGCATCACGCAGATCGTGCAGCACATCGGGATCGGCATTTTCCTGAATCAGCAGCGACGCCGATGTGTGCGGAATGAACAGCGTCAGGAGACCCGTGTCGATTCCGGCAGCGCCTACGAAGCGGCACACCGAATCGGTGACATCGGAGAATCCCGGACCCCGCGTTGCGACCGTCAGTCGGGTGCTTTTCTGTTTCATGGCCGGGCTATCACCGCAAACGTCTGTTCCGCTTTAACAGCACATAGAACGCACCCGCCCCGCCATGTTTGACATGGGCTTCGTTCAGTCCCGCGACAAGGGCCCGCATATCGGGCTGACCGAGCCAGAGCGGCAGCTGCGCGCGCAGCACGCCGCCTTTGCCGGTGATCACCAGCACAA
Source organism: Micropepsaceae bacterium (assembly GCA_035577685.1). Taxonomy (GTDB): domain Bacteria; phylum Pseudomonadota; class Alphaproteobacteria; order Micropepsales; family Micropepsaceae; genus CAIYRG01. The sequence goes on from DATLVC010000277.1 coordinate 7,317, forward strand.
GTTTCTGACCGTCGGCTTGCGCCCGCGAGAGGAAGCCCAACAGCGCGCGATAGGCACCCTCCTGCGTCAGCCCATGCAAATCCAGGCGCGCTTCGGGTTCCAGCCGGCCACGGCGCAAATGTGCATCGGCATGACCGCCGATCGTAGGTGCGGGCTGCTCATTGTAAACCGGCTCGCTTGGAAAGCGGTGGGCCGGCGCAATGACGCGCACACGCTTGGGTGCCTCGGCCGCGGGTCTTTCACGTTTGCGGATTGGCTTGGCATCTTTGAGCGTGTCGTGGAACAGCGCTTCTTCTTCGGGCGAAATGGCTTTGCCGCGCCGCTTCATCGCGGGCTGGCGAATTGCGCTTGCCGCCCCAGCTTCGCGGCAAGCCGGCGCGGCAACAGCACGTTCATGCGACCCGGGTGCTTCATGCGTCCGGCGATGGAACCCGCATCAGCCCCATAACCCCAATAGACGTCGGCGCGGACCACACCTTTAATGGCCCCGCCGGTGTCCTGCGCGACCAGGAGCGCATCCCAGCGCCGGTCCGGATTCACCGGGTCGAGATCGGGCGCGGAGCCTTCAAGCCAGACCGGCACGCCGAGCGGATGAACCGCGCGGTCGACCGCGAGACTGGCTGCGGGTGTCAGCGGCACGCCTTCGGCGCCCGTCGCGCCCAAAGTGGGATCACCAACCGGGCGTTCCGCGAAGAACACATAGGACGCATTGGCGTCCATCACCTCGCGCGCCTCCTCGGGGTGGGCCAGGAGCCAGGCCCGGATCGATTGGGCCGAGATTTCCTCCCGGGTGAGCTCGCCGCGCGCCAGCAATATGGCGCCGATTGCCGTATAAGGCTGGCCGTTCTGTCCGGCATAGGCGGCCCGCACCACCGTTCCGTCGTCCAACACCACCCGGCCTGAGCCCTGAATCTGCAGGAAGAAGGCATCGACGGAATCATCGACATAGAAAAGCGGCGTGGCCGGAACGCCCTCCTGTTCGATCTCGGCGCGGGCGGGATAGGGCACAAAGCGCATCACCATGCCCATCATCATGCCTTGCGCGGCCATCCGCCCGATGAGCGTGTCGCGGTAGATTCCCATGTCGAGATGAACAAGGTCGGGCGGCACCCCGTAAAGCGGTGTCTGATACGGCCCGTGCTGGGTGCGGCTGCCCTTCAGTTCCGGCTCGTAATAACCGGTGAAAAGCCCATCATTATGGCCCTCGGAAATCCGGTAAGGCACGAACGCCGCTTCGAAAAAGGCGCGAATCCCGTCCGGCGTGGACGGCTGGACCGAGGCGGCCTGCCGGCAAGGGGGCTCCCAATCGGCGACCGTCCCAGCATAGCCGGCACCGCCCAGCGGGGCGTCGGCCGCCTTGTCCAGCAATTGGGTGCAGGAACGGCGGAAAGCCTCCAGCGCCTTTTCGGGATCGGCGCCTGCCCAGCCTTCGAGCTGGTCGAAGCCGATGGCGCTCAGTTCGAAACCGTGCACAGGAGCGGGGGGTGGCGGTGGCGGCGCTTTGGGGGGAGTGACACAGCTAAGAAGGCTCACGGTCCCGGCGGCACTTGCCAGGCGAAGCCAGTTACGCCTGTGACATCGAATCGGCAACACAGACCCGTAACGCGCCATGCCCTCTCAAATGTGGCTTGCAGTCGAGATGAGCGTCCAATTCGGATCGCCGGCGCGTGTGTCGCGGGCAAAGGTCCACACTTCGGTGACCTGATGCGGGGTCTTGGCGTCGCCTTCGATCAGCGCGCCGGACGGATCATAGCCCGCCAGCATGATCTCGCTTTCAAAGGTGACGGTGACTTCCGCGATCTGGGCCTTCAACTCGGCGCCCGTGACTCGCGCGGATTTCAGCGACAGAAACGTAAAATCGACGCGCTCTTTCTTCGCTTCGCGCGCCCTGATCTCGCGGTCGAAGGTTTCGAATACCTCATCCGATAAAAGCGGCCGGAGCGCGTCGCGTTCGCCGCGCGCAAACGCCGTCACGATCATCTCATAGGCGGCGCGGGCACCGCTCAGGAAACGATCGGTATCGAAGCTGCGATCGCTGAGCTTGATGTCGAGCAGTCCGCGGGTCGCCGGATTGGCGTTCGCGCCGGCCCCCACAGCGGCGGCGCGCTCGGGCAGGCTGACGACGTTGTCCTTGACCGGCGCCTTCGGGCTGGCATTGGGCGGATTGGGATTGGGCCGCGCACCGTCCGGCAGACGCAATTGATCGTCGCGGGACCGCTCATGGCCGGTACGAC
>DATLVC010000278.1:0-2928 GCA_035577685.1 Micropepsaceae bacterium
CGCGGGCGCCCCGGCCGCCGGGTTCGAGCCGGCTCAGTCTTTGCGCCTGCGTGCGGGTCGCGGCAGGCCGTACGCCCTCGGCGGTGTTTTCCGGTAGCCGCACGATTTCCAGCGCGCGCGCCCGCTTTTCCAGCCGGCGGATATAGCCGCGCTCTTCCAGCGCCGTGATCAGCCGGTGAATGCCCGATTTGGAGCGCAAATCCAGCGCATCCTTCATTTCGTCAAAAGAGGGCGGAACACCCGATTCGCGGATGCGCTGATGAATGAACATCAGAAGCTCGTATTGTTTCTTCGTCAGCATGGCACCCCCAAAAGCCCAGTATTTGGACCAGCGAACAAACCCGCAACGCGAATCGTTCTACTTTAGTTCTGGGAAGCGGTCAACGCGGCTGGAATTGATTTGGAAGCGAGGGCACATTGCGTATAGGCAATTTGAACCGTCGCGATTCATTCGCGGAGGCGTTGGAGGGACTGGATGCGCACGATTCATAGACGGTTTTTGACAGCCACGGTGATTAGCCTTTGCATTGGCGCGGCGGCATCGGCGCAGCCCGCGCCGCAGATTCCGGATTTTTCGTCCAATGATCGCGCCTGGAATCGCGTCGGCATTCCCTTCCTCGATCCTGTCACGGGCAAGATTCTCTTCGAAGATAGCGAACATCCCTTCCTGACTCGGGGCGTGGATGCGCAGGGCCGCGACTTCAACGGCACCCCGAATGCGCCCAACTGGAAGGATCCGAATTTCAAGCCCTGGGTCGCCCAGAAGATGAAGGAATATGCCGACGAGGCGATTGTCCGGGGAAAGATTCGCATCACGCCGGAGGCCAGTTGCTGGCCCGGCGGCACGCCCGGCCAGATGATTTTCAACGAGCCGCTTTTCATTCTTCAGGCGCCTACCGAGGTGACGCTGCTTTATCAGCGCGATCATTTCGTGCGCCATGTCTACATGAATCAACCGCACTCCAAGAATCCGAAACCGTCCTGGTTCGGCGAATCCGTCGGCCATTATGAAGGCGATGAGCTGGTGGTCGATACGATCGGATTCAACGAAAAATCCGATCTCGACAATTGGGGCACGCCGCATAGCGACGCGCTGCATGTGATCGAGCGCTACAAAATGGCGGAGGGCGGCAAGGGTTTGCGGGTCACATTCACCATCGACGATCCCAAAGCCTTCAACAAGCCGTGGTCGGGCGTCGCCGTCTTTAGGCAGGTCAAGGGTCCGATGATCGAGGCTGTCTGCGCCGAGAACAATTTCGACTTCTTCAGCGGCGAATCCTATCCCATGCCGGAAGCGAAGAAGGTCGATTTCTGATCAGCTAGCAGCCGTCCAGCAGCAGCACATCGACATCGTCGCCGGCTTGCGCGGCGGGCGCATCGATGGCGCGTACGATCAGCCCGTCACTTTGGGCGAAGATCTTCTGCATGGAGGAATCCTGGAGGGCAAAAGGCTCTGCCGTCAGGATACCGCCTTTGCCGACCACACGTGTTCGAATGTAATCCTGACGTCGTCCGTTGGCGCGCAAAGGTGAGGCCAGCCGCGCCTTGGCGATGGGCGGTTCGTACGGCATGCCGAGCATGGCTGCGACAGCGGGCCGGATGAAGAGAACCGCGCATACCATTGCCGAAACCGGATTGCCCGGAAGGCCGATGAAAGGTGTGTCGCGCAGGCGTCCGAAGATCAGCGGCTTGCCGGGGCGCATCGCGATGCGCCAGAAATCAAGCGCGAAACCAAGCGGCTTCAACGCGCTCTGCACCAGATCATGATCGCCCACGGAGGCGCCGCCTTGCGTGACGATCAGATCGGCGGCTTTCGTGGCTTCGGGCAACGCAGCGAAGGCTTCGGTGCGGTCGGGCAGAATGCCCATATCGAAGGATTCGCCGCCCCATTGCCGCACCATGGCCTGCAACGCATAAGTCGATGACGCAACAATGCCGCCTTCCTTGCGCGGTTCGCCGGGACGGGAAAGTTCATCGCCGGTGGCGACGAGCGCAACGCGCGGCTTGCGGGTGACGGAAATCTTCGCGTGATCGCCCGCCGCGACGAGTGCGATGTCGCGGGGTGAAAGACGATGCCCTTTGGCAAGCAGGATTTCGCCGGTGCGAAAATCGAGCGCACGGGGGCGGACATTTTCGTTCGGCCGCGGCGCTTCCTTGATGAAAACCCGCGTTCCCGCGCTTTGGGTGTCTTCCTGGATCACGACGGCATCTGCGCCTTGCGGCACCACACCGCCGGTGAAGATGCGCACCGCCTGGCCCGCGCCGACATGGCCCTGGAATGGGCGTCCGGCGGGCACCTCGCCGATAACGGAAAGTTCAGCGCCCAGAGACGCATCGCTCACCCGCACCGCGTAGCCGTCCATCGCCGAGATCGGAGCGGGCGGCTGGTCCATCCGCGCGACGACGTCTTGCGCGAGCACCCGGCCCGAGGCTTCCGAAACGGCCACGGTTTCCGAAGTCAGCGGCGCAAAGCTGCCGGCGATGCGCGCAACAGCCTCATCGACCGAGATCATCGCGACCCCTTGCGCCCGAACATTTCATCGAGACTGGCGCGCGCGGCCTTGGCGAGTTTCTCTGCCGACCCGGAAGACAATGCGCGCGAACGTCCCGACAGAAAGCCGTAAAGCTCGTTTACCGGGACAGCGGCCGATTTCGCCCATTCGGTCGCGCGCAAGCGCCGCGCCACCATGAACGTCCGCAGGGCCTCACGGTCACCTGCTGCGCTCGCCCCGCGAGGGCCGGTGACTTCGTGCATCAGCACGCGAGGGGCGGCTTTTGCCGGGCGGCCAGGCTTGGTTTCGATTGAGGTTTCGAGTTCCGACGCGGCCATTGTTTGAGGGGCTTCATAGGTGCCGCTCTTGCCGCCCGATTTCGTCAGCAGGCGGACGGTTTCGATGACCGCGCTTTTGTCCACCGCTTTGACCATGT
>DATLVC010000279.1:0-4765 GCA_035577685.1 Micropepsaceae bacterium
CGGCCGCCTCAAGCTTGACCTGGATCAAAACCGCAATCCCAATGCGGGTTAGCTTGCCCCTACGATGTATTTGGCGCTCTTGAGCTTTACGCTGGCTTTCCGGGTTCGATGCTTGTCAGACACCCCACCCGCTCCTATACAAATTTCATGAGCTCGCACTCCAGTCTTGCCGCTGTCATGACGAGCCCGCGCCAGACCGAGCTGCGCGAGCTGAAGCTACCGGACATCCCCACCGATGCGGGGCTTTTGCGGGTGGTCGCCACCGGCATTTGCGGCAGCGATTGGGGCAAATACCTGTCCGACAAATTCAGCCCCTGCATCCTGGGTCATGAGATCGTCGGCACTATCGAAAAGCTGGGTGACGTGGCGCGCGCCCGTTGGGGCGTGACGGAAGGCGACTATGTCGCGCTGGAAGAATATCTCCCCTGCGGGCACTGCGAATATTGCCGCACCGGGGAATACCGCTCGTGCCTGGAGACCGACCATTTCAACCCCAAGGGCGTGCGCTATGGCTCGACCCCGCTTGGTGTCGCGCCGTCGCTCTATGGCGGCTACAGCCAATATCTCTATATGCACCCGCGAACCGTTGTGCACCGGCTGCCCGCCGAGATACCGCCTCACATCGCCGCCATGGCGCTGCCTTTGGGCAATGGATTCCAATGGGCCTACATGGATGCGGGCATCGGGCCGGGCCAGACTATCGTGGTGATGGGTCCCGGCCAGCAGGGCTTGGGCTGCGTCGTTGCCGCCAATGTCGCTGGCGCCAGCAATATCGTGGTGGTGGGGTTGTCCCGCGATGCGAACCGCTTCGAGACCGCGAAGAAACTGGGCGCCACCCACACCATCGCCGTCGATGAAGAAGATGTGCGCGAACGCATCAAGGACATCACCGGCGGGCTGATGGCCGACGTCGTCATCGACGTGTCCAGCGCCGGGCCGGAGATCGTCAATGGCGGGCTGTCGCTGGTGAGAAAGCGCGGCAGCATGCTCTGCACCGCCTGGAAGAAGTCCGCCGTGCCGCTCGATCTCGACCGGCTGATCCGTTTCCAGGCCAATTTGCGCGGCGTGCGCGGCCATTCCTATGAAGCCGTGGAACTCGCCATCGGCACCATGAAATCCAACAAATATCCGCTCGATTTGATTTCGACGCATGTGGTCGGCCTGAAGGATGTCGACCGCGCCTTGCGCATCGTCGGCGGAGAAACCAACGAACCCGCTATTCATATCACGGTCGAGCCTTGGAAATAGGAGAACAGCAACATGTTGACGGTCGAGGAGAATGAACGCGTCACCCGAATAGGACCGGGGACGCCGGCAGGAAAATTGTTTCGGCGCTATTGGTGGCCATTGGCCCTCTCAACCGAACTGCCCGAGCGTGACGGCGCGCCCTTGCGCGTGCGGCTGCTGGGCGAAGATTTGATTGCCTTCCGCGATACGGAAGGCAAGATCGGCCTGGTGGAAGCCTATTGTCCGCACCGCCGCGCGCCTCTGTTCTTCGGCCGCAACGAGGAATGCGGCATACGCTGCGTCTATCATGGCTGGAAATTCGACCGTCACGGCGATTGCGTGGATATGCCGTCGGAGCCCGCAGGCACGACGCTGCAGGCGAAGGTGAAAATCCTCGCCTATCCCACCATCGAAAAAGGCGGCGTGGTCTGGGCCTATATGGGTCCGAAAGAATTGCAGCCGCCTGAGCCCGATTACGAATGGACGCGCGCGCCAGCCACGCATCGTTATGTCTCCAAGACATTCGAAAACTGCAACTATCTGCAGGCGCTGGAAGGCGGCCTCGACACCGCGCATTCCTCTTTCGCGCACAACAACAAGCTGGGCGACCGGTCGAATCTGCGCCAGCACGACAAGGCGCCCCATATTGACGTCGAACGCACGGACTACGGCTATTATTACGTCTCGCAGCGCAATGTGGACGAGGGCAAATATGTCCGCGTCTATCATTACGTCATGCCGGCGCAGCAATTGCGCGCCAGCATCATCGGCTATGAAGGCGTGCGCAACAAACCGGCGCGGCTTGACGGGCATATCTGGGCGCCGATCGACGATCACACAACCTTCGTCTACAACATCATGTGCGCGCCGCACCCGGAGGACGAGCTGATTCCCGAAGCGGTGGAAAAGCGCGAGGTTGCAGCGGGGCGCGGCGAGATCAACAATATTCCCGGCACATTCCGGCTGAAGCGCAACCAGTCCAACGATTATCTCATCGACCGGCAGATGCAGAAAACCCAGAACTACACCGGCATTGTCGGCGTCAACACGCAGGACTTCGCATTGCAGGAAGGCATGGGGCCGATCTGCGACCGCTCGAAGGAATTTCTCGGCACCTCCGACAAGGCGATTGTCGCCATGCGGCGGCTGCTGCTCGACGCCATTGCGGTCAACGAACGTGGGGACACGCCGCGCGCGGTCAATCCCGATACATACCGGAAAGTGCGCGCCTATGACCGCGTGGTACCGGCGGGTCAGGATTGGAAGACCGTGATGGAAAAGGACCTCGTCGCCATATGGTGATCTCTTCACTATCGGTGTCATGGCCCGCAAAAGCGGGCCATCCAGGCGATGACAAACTCATTGGCGCGTGGACACGCGCCGGCTGGGTGGCCCGGTCAAGCCGGGCCATGACACCCTGAGATGCTGACGTCCGAAGAAAACACCCGACTCACGCGCGTCGGCCCGGGCACGCCGATGGGCACGCTGCTGCGTCGCTATTGGCAGCCGGCCTGTTTGTCGTCGGAACTCCCCGAACCGGACGGCGCACCGTTGCGCGTGCGCCTGTTGGGCGAGGACCTCATAGCCTTTCGCGACACGGACGGCAAAGTCGGCCTTGTCGACGCCTATTGTCCGCACCGCCGCGGGCCTTTGTTCTTCGGGCGCAACGAGGAATGCGGCATTCGCTGTGTTTATCACGGCTGGAAATTCGACCGGCACGGCGATTGCGTCGACATGCCGTCCGAACCCGCCGGCACGACGCTGCAGGCGAAGGTGAAACTCCTTGCCTATCCCACGGTCGAAAGAGGCGGCGTGATCTGGACCTATATGGGTCCGAAAGACGCACAGCCGCCCGAGCCCGATTACGAATGGACGCGCGCGCCCGAAACGCATCGCTTCGTGTCCAAGACCTTCGAGAACTGCAATTTCCTTCAGGCGCTGGAAGGCGGCCTCGACACGTCGCATTCGTCCTTCGCGCACAACAACCACATGAGCAACAAAGCCGAACCGCGTCAGCGCGACCGCGCGCCCAAAATCGACGTCGAACGCACCGACTACGGCTATTACTACGTCTCCACGCGCGACATGGGCGAAGAAGGCAAATATGTCCGCGTCTATCAATATGTGATGCCGGCTCAGCAGATGCGCGCCAACAATGTCGGCTGGTTCGGCGGCAAGAACGAAATGCCGCGCGCCGACGGACATATCTGGGTGCCGATCGATGACGAACATACGCACGTCTACAATTGGATGTGTTCCTATGATTCCAGCGTCGCATTCACGCCGGAATGGATCGAGTCCCGTGAGAAAAGCATGGGCCGCGGGCAGGACGATCTGATCCCCGGCACTTTTCGCCTCAAGCGCAACCAATCCAACGATTACCAAATCGACCGCGCGCGGCAGAAAAAGGAAATCTACACCGGCATCGTCGGCGTCAACACGCAGGACTTCGCGTTGCAGGAGGGCATGGGCCCGATCTGCGACCGCTCGAAGGAATTCCTGGGCAGTTCCGACAAGGCCGTGGTCGCCATGCGGCGGCTGTTGCTGGAAGCGCTCGACTTGGTCGCCAAGGGCGCAAATCCGCGCGGCCTTGATGCCGAAACCTATCGCGCGGTTCGTCCGCATGACCGTATCGTGCCGCCCGGCCAGGACTGGCGGCAATTGTTCGAGGGGGAGTTGAAAGCAAAATGGTGAGTTCCGAAAACGGCCGTTTCGTGCAGGACGCAAATCATCCCGGCCGCTCGGTGCTCGAGCTTTCCGTGGCGCTGTCGGACAATCCGCGCACGCGGCCGGTGATCGAAGGGCGCATCCCTTTCGAGGGTTTGCGGCTGGTGCCGACTACCGTTCATCCGTCCGAAATGTTCTGGCGTCAGCTCCGTTACGGGGATTTCGACGTCTCTGAAATGTCGATGTCGACGCTGACCATTTTGACCGCGAAGGGCCATCGCGATTGGGTGGGGCTTCCCATCTATACGATGCGCAAATTCTTCCACAATGAGATCGTGGTGCGGAAGGATGCCGGCATCGAGACGCCCACCGATTTGAAAGGCAAGCGCGTCGGCGTGCCGGAATATCAGCAGACGGCCGCCATCTGGACGCGCGGTGTGCTGCAGCACGAATTCGGTGTGCACGCCAAAGACATGACCTGGTGGATGGAGCGCAACGCCGACAAGAGCCACGGCACCTCCACGGGCTTCAACCCACCGCCAGGGGTTTCCATCACGCCCGTACCGCTGAACACTAATCTCGGCGACATGCTGCTCAGCGGCGAGATAGACGGCATCGTGCATTACATCGCCAACAACAATCTGGTGGACCGCAGCCGGGCGGACCTAAGCGCCGATCCACGGGTCAAATATCTGTTCGCGGACCGCGAGGCGGAATCCGCCCGCTATTACAAGAAGACCGGCATCTTCCCGATCAACCACTGCATGGTGATCAAACGTTCCGTGTACGAACGGCATCCCTGGATCGCGCTCAATCTCTATTCCGGCTTCCTCGCCGCGATGGAACAGGTGCGCAAGGATTCGCTCGCCTG
>DATLVC010000280.1:0-3491 GCA_035577685.1 Micropepsaceae bacterium
CTCGGCAAAGGCATTGCGCCGCCGCACCAGGATCATGATGTCGCCCGGCGTGATCGCGGCGGCGCTTCCCGGAAGTCTCACCCCGTCGCGCAGCCATCCGGCGATGTGGTTCGCAAGCTGTGCCGCCAGCAGCAATTGCGAACTGTTTCGCGTCAGCGCGTCGACCGGAAGATTCCACGGCTCGCGCTCTTCATTTTGCGGCGCCTTGACCAAGGGCCAAATCTCCACACGGCCGATATCGGCGCGGTGCGGATCATGGTGGACGGGATCATCGGAATCGGTAAGGCCGTCACGCGCATCCGCTGCCCCAAAAACAGCGTCCACGAATTCGAGCACGGAACGGGCGCTGCGCCGCGACACGGCAGGCCGCAAATCGGCGAAAGGAAGGTTTGCGCCTTCCGCGAGCGCTTTGAAAATTGCGCGATTGTGGCCGAATTGAACAGGATCGGCGCCCTGAAAGCTGAAAATCGATTGCTTCTCGTCACCAACCGCGAACAAGGTTCGTGGGGCGGCGTCTTCGCGTACGCCCCGCCCGGCGAAAAATTCTTCCGCCAGTTTGCCGACGATCTTCCATTGCTCGGGGCTGGTGTCCTGCGCCTCATCGACCAGGATGTGATCGAGCCCACCGTCCAATTTGTAGAGCACCCAGGATGCCGCGTCGCGGCGTTCAAGCAGCGTGAGAGTGGCCAGGATCAGATCATCGTAATCGAGCGCCGCCCGCTCGCGCTTCAGCGCAGAGAAGCGCGTCAGCACGGCGTGCGCGACGGTCATCAGCGCTTCGGTGAGCGTAACCGTTATGGCGCGCTTGCGCCGGTCTTCCACGGCAATGAGGCGACGCTGCAAATCTTCCGCCGCCGCCGCAAGCTCCGGCTCGGCCTGCATGCGGGATTTGGTCGCGATGGGGGTGAATGCCTCGCCGTCCTGCTTCAGCAAGGCACGGCGCAATTGTTCGAAGCTTTCGGCCACCAGCCCGGATTCCACGAACTGTGCGAGCCGTTTTCCGCGTTCGATATCGCGCGACGATCCGCCGAGCAGCCATTTCACCACGCGTTCGCAGATGTCGCGTTCGCCGCCCCGTTCAGCGCAGAAGCGCGCGATGATTTGTGCCTCGTCTTCGCCCTCTGCGATGTCCAGGGTTTTTCGCAAATGCGCGAAGAAGTGCGCCTCGCTGCCATGCCGCGCGAGCAAATCGCGCAATCTCCCGCCATCGCCGATGGCAAAATTGAGGATTTCCGCGAACCGTCCGTCCGCCGCGCGGGTCGCGAGCAGGGCAATGGCTCCTGCAAGGCGCGGATCGCCGTTTGCGGCCTGTTCCAGAACGGCGTTGCGGGCTTCGGCCATCAACTCCGCCGTGCTGCGTTCATCCAGCACCGTGAAGCGCGCCGGTATTCCCGCTTCCACCGGAAAGCGCGCCAGCACATTCTGACAGAAGGAATGGATGGTCTGGATTTTCAATCCGCCCGGTGTTTCGAGCGCCTGTGCGAACAATGTCCGCGCCTTGCGCAGAGCGCGCTTGTCCGGCGTGTCCGCGCCGATTGCCGTCAAACGCTCGGTCAGTTCAGCGTCGGACAGAAGCGCCCACTCGCCCAGGCGATTGAACAGCCGCGTCGCCATCTCCGCCGCGGCAGCTTTGGTGTAGGTCAGGCAGAGAATGCGCGATGGGCGCGCGCCCGAAAGCAGAAGCCGCGTCACGCGATCGGTCAGGAGATAGGTTTTGCCCGCACCGGCGTTTGCGGAAACCCACGCCGAAAAGCCGGGATCGGTCGCGGAATTTGCGGATGCGCTCATTCCTCGCTGCCCGCTTCCACGGACCATTCGCGCACCCGTGCCAGATGATCGTAATCGCTTTTGTCGGTCGTCCGTTCCGGCATCGCACGCGACAGGTACCCGACCGATTCATCTTGAAACATCAGCACGTGGCCGGTCAGGCGCTGCCAGGCCTTCTCCGCCAGAGCATCGGGATTTTTCACATCGGCAACCGAATCGTCTCCTGCCGGTTCGCCGCCAGTGAGCCGCACATGAATCAGTTCTGCAATCGAGCGGGAGCGAAATTATGCAAAACCGCCCTGCAACAGCATGGCCGCTTCCAACGGCAGTTGCGGCGTATGCAGTGCGTTGATCTGTTTATGCGATGGCGCGCGTCCGGTCTTGTAATCGATGATCGAAGCCGCTCCATCGGCGAAGATGTCGATGCGATCCGCGCGGCCGCGAAGCGTGAATGACCCGCCGGCGAGAATATCGAGCTCGCCTTTTACCTCCACGAGGCTTCGGTCGATGAGGCGCCTGCGGCCCGCTTCGTAACGCAAAAACCACGCTGCCGCGCGCTTAAAGCGCGGGCGCCACAAAGCCAGAATGGCGTCCGTCGCACCGGCGTCCGCAAAGGCCTCCTCGCCGAATTGCAGCAAATGCGCCAGCGCTTCGGGCGGAAGCGTGTCCGGGAAGGTTCGCAGGAAACGTTCCAACGCTGCGTGGACCGCGATGCCGCGTTCGCGCGGGCCGGGCTCCAGATCGATTCCGTCAAGCGGCTTCAGGTGCAGCACGTGCTTGGCATAGATCGCGTAAGGATCCCGCAGCCAGGTCTCGATTTCGGTGATGGACAAGGACCGTGGGCGCGCAGAGACCGGCGGGCGCGGGGCTGGGCGGGCAACACGCGGCGCGCGCGGTGCCGCGTTGAGCGCTCGCGCCCAGCCCAGCAAATCATTGCGGGCGTCAAGCGCCGTTTCCCGTCCCAGACCCTTGGCCAATTGCTTGATGCGCAACAGCCAGCGTGAAGGCACCGTTGGGGCACCATTCTCCTTCAGCGCGCGCGTCAGCAACACCGTGCGCGATGCGGCAAGGGTCGCGAAATCATGCGCGGCGAGTCCGGTGCGCCGCTCGGGGGCATTGAGGCCGAGCGCCTCGCGCATCGGCCGCGACAGCCACGGATCGGTGGCGCTTTCCGCCGGCCATTGGCCCTCGTTCAAACCAGCCAGGATGACGAGATCGAAATCGAGAAGCCGCGCTTCCAGCGGACCCAGAATCGCCAGCCGGGGATGAAGATTGTAAAGCGGCCGCACCGCGCGCATGTCGGCAAGGGCGCGAAACGCTTCGCCATATTGCCGCGCAGGCGCGAGCGCGATGTCGCCGCCTTCATGGTCCAGCGATTCAATGAGGGTTGCCGCCACTTCGCCGGCCGGTCCGCGCCACAGCGCGTTTGCGCCGGGGTCCGTATCGGTGGCGGCGAGCGCCTCGGCAGCCATGGCATGGGCGCGAGCAAGCGCGGCCAGGGTAGCCTCTTGTGACTCGATCACATCGGCGAAGGGTTGCAGTTGGTGCCTCAGCCTTTCGAACCAGTTCTGCAACGCGAATGGCGCTTTCGGCTTGGCGAGCCGCGCGGCAATGCCCGCGAGGCCCGGTTCTGGCCTGAGCCCCCGCAACGCGGCCAGTTCCAGCGCACGGACGCTGCGGCGGAATTGGCTCCGCTCCTCGCCGCCGGCCGCCAGCGGGTGTTT
>DATLVC010000281.1:0-9250 GCA_035577685.1 Micropepsaceae bacterium
GGCCTGCCCAACGAAAGCGTGCGGCTGATCTATACCGAAGCGTCGGGCTGCTATGGCCAGAACGGCGCCGACGATGTGACCATCGACGCCATCGTGCTGTCGCGCGCCGTGGGAAAGCCGGTGCGCGTGCAATGGTCGCGCGCCGACGAGAATGGCTGGGAAGCCTACAAGGCCGCGCGCATCAGCGAATGCCAGGGCGGTTTGGATGCCGACGGCAAGATCGTGGCGTGGGATGCGCGCACCTTCGGCCTGTCCGGCTATTCGCGGCCCGAATATCACGAGCCCAAACATGGCGGCGAACCCGGCAGTCTCGTCACCGCACAATTGGCGGGCTGGACGAAGCCGGGGCTCGAGGAGGGTTTCTCGGGTGCCGCCGGAAATTTCGAGCCGGTCTACGAAGACTTGCCCAATTCGCGCGTAGTGTTCACCTATCTTGGCCCCACGTCGCACCGCCAAGGTCCGTTGCGCATTCGTGTGGGTTCGATGCGTGGTGTGGGTTCGCCCGACAATATCTTCGTCGCCGAATGCTTCATGGACGAGCTTGCCGCGGCCGCGGGCATGGACCCGATCGAATTCCGCCTGAAACATTCTCCGCGTCCGCGCGGCGTCGCGGTGCTTAAAGCCGCCGCCGAAAAGGCGAAATGGGAAACGCGGCCCGCGCATTCCAAACCGTCAACGGGCGACATTGCCTATGGGCGTGGTGTCGCCATGCTGGGTTCGGACAAGGACACCAATGTTGCCGGCATTTTCGAAGTGGCGGTGAACAGGAAGACGGGCGTCGTGCATGTGCAGCGTGTAACCATCGCGCAGGATTGCGGGCTGGTGGTCAACCCCGGCGCCGTCCGTAATCAGATTGAAGGCGGCGTCATCCAAAGCATCAGCCGCGCCCTGAAAGAGGAAGTTACCTTCGACCGCTCGCGGGTGACGAGCCTGGATTGGGCGTCCTATCCCATCATCACCTTTAACGAGATTCCGGACGAGATCGATATCGTGCTGCTGGACCGGCCCGATCTGCCGCCGATGCGGGTCGGGGAACCGGCAAGCGAATCGGTGTGGCCGGGCGTCGCAAACGCGGTTTACGATGCCATCGGCGTGCGGCTGCGGCAGCTTCCGCTCACGCCGAGCCGTGTGCTCGCGGGGCTGGGCGGAAACGCCTGACCGGAATTATTTCGCGCAGCCCGGAATGGGCGTGTCGAAGGTGTAGGTCGTCCCTTCGAAGGGCACCGACAGCTTGCCGCTTGTGCAGGCGTGGATCGCGCTGCTCTCGAAGACGAACCAGCGTATGCCCTGGCGCAGCGGATGCTGGATCGCCTGCAATGCCGTGAGAGTCTGCGTCACCTCGGGCGGTATCGTATTGCCCGCGAGCGCGGTGAGTTCGCGCGTGCCGTCCAGGATCTTCACATCGTTGATCGCGTAAAAGGACAAACCGGGTGCGCCGCTTCGGCCGCGGGCGATGCCGATGAAGACGTAGCGTGCCAGAACGTTTCTCACCACCTGCGAATTCGCGTCGTTCGGAAAGGCTTCCGGGACCGGCCACCAGACAAAGACGAACTCGCCATTCGCCTTGGAGTCGATGATTTGCGAGTAATCGACCGCGGCGCCTTGCGCATTGGCGTTCCATTGCCGGGCCATAGCCGGCATGGCGGCGAAGAGCCCCAGGCTTATCGCGACCACTTTCACCACTCTTGCGAAATGGCTCATCGGGAGATCCTCATTTTTGCGGGCATGCAATCTATGCCTGCTTCGCGAAAAAACGCCAACCCGTCTCGGGCTCCGTGCAGGCATTGATCCAGGTCAAGGCGCATCATGGGCGTTATTCGATTATGGCAACGCATTCAATCGGGTAACGATCATGGATATGAGCCTGAAGTCCAAGATATTGGACGTCCTGGCAAACGCCAAGGATCTCACCATCGCCACGATCCGCGAGGACGGCTATCCGCAGGCGACCGTTGTCAGCTTCGCCAATGATGGCTTCACCCTCTATTTCGGTTGCGGCGATCAATCCCAGAAAGCCAAGAACATCGCGCGCAACAACAAGGTCTCCGTTACCGTGACGTGCGACTACCACGGCTGGGACGAGATTCAGGGCATTTCCCTGGGTGGGATCGCCGAGCCGGTCACCGATCCCAAGGAGATCGCCCAGGCGGCCCGGTTGATGCTCATCAAGTTCCCCCAGATTCTGAAGCATCTGCCACCTGACGTCACGGGCGTTACGGATATCAAGGGAACGAGCTTCTACCGCGTCACGCCGAAGGTCATATCCTTGCTCGATTACACCAAAGGCTTCGGCCACACCGATCTGGTGACGGTGCCTTAACGGCCCGTCCAATTCGGTATGCGTTTGGCGAGGAATGCGTCGATCCCTTCCTTGAAATCGGCACTGCCATAGGCGGCGCGGATCAGATCAGCGCCGTCCGGCAGATTCTGCACCCTGATGCGCCGGATCGCTTCCTTGGCGTTGCGCATGGTGATCGGCGCATGACCGAGCAACCGTTTGCACATGTCGTGGAGCTTGGCTTCGATGTCGCCCGCCGGCGCCAGAACATCTACGAAACCGCAGGTCAGCGCTTCCTCGGCGGAAATCAATTCCGCGAGCATCAGCATGCGTTTGGTGCGTCCTGGCCCGAACTGGGCGACCAGGCGGGCAACATTGCCCACCGACAAACAATTGCCGAGCGTGCGCGCAATCGGCACGCCGAACCGCGCCGACGGCGTCGCGATGCGGAAATCGCAGGCCGCCGCAATCGCAAGCCCGCCGCCGACGCAAACGCCTTCGACCACGGCGATGATGGGCTTATGGAGGCGCTCGATGCCGTCGATGGCCGCATCGATGCGCCGCTCATAGGCGATACCGTCTTCGCCGTCCTTGAACGCGGTGAATTGCTGGATGTCGGTGCCGGCCACGAACGCGCCGCCCGCGCCGCGAAAAACCGCAACGCGCACATCGGCGTCCGAAGCGATGGCTTCACACGCGGCCGCGAGCCCCTCATACA
Source organism: Micropepsaceae bacterium (assembly GCA_035577685.1). Taxonomy (GTDB): domain Bacteria; phylum Pseudomonadota; class Alphaproteobacteria; order Micropepsales; family Micropepsaceae; genus CAIYRG01. The sequence continues at coordinate 2,997 of DATLVC010000281.1, forward strand.
TCGCCCAGGTCATGGCATTGCGCGCCTCGGGCCGATCGAACAATACGGTCGCGATACCGTCCGCCTTCGTGTAGTGGACGCGGCCCTCGCTCATGGCACCTCTCCTTCGGCGCGGAGCCGGTCGCGCGTCGTCTCATCGATGCCAAGCTCCCGCAGGATTTCGTCATTGTGCTGACCGAGCAGCGGCGGCGGCAGGCGCACGCGCTGCTTGGTTTCGGACAGTTTCACCGGGAAGCCGATGGATTTCACTGTGCCTTCGATGGGATGTTCGAACTCCATCACCGCTTCGCGCGCTTTGGTGTGATCGCTGGCGAGCGCTTCGGCATAATTCAGAATTGGTCCGGCCGGGATTCCCGCCGCAAGCAGAATGTCGATCCAGTCGGCCGCGCTGCGCGTGGCGAGGGATTTTTCCAATTCTTCGATCAGCACCACGCGATTCAGCAGCCGGTCGGCAATCGTCTGGAACCGTGCATCTGCGAGGAGGTCGGGCCGTTCGAGCACCTCGCAGAGCGTCTGCCACAATTTCTTGTTGTTCGCACCCATGACGAAGAACGCGTCTTTCGCGCGCACCGCCTGATAGGGCGCGCTGAAGCGGTTGGCGGTGCCGAGCGGCGTAGGAATGCGCCCGGTACCCCAATATTCGGAAATGTCCCAGATGCTGAAGGCAATGGCCGCTTCGAACAGCGAGGCATCGACATATTGGCCGCGTCCGGTTTTCTCGCGCCCGATGAACGCCGACAAAATTCCATACAGCGCAAACAATGCGCAGCCGATGTCGGACACCGGCACACCTGATTTGGTCGGCGGCCCATCCGGCTGGCCGGTGATGCTCATGACTCCGGCCATGGCCTGCGCGATGAGATCGAAACCCGGCCGCTGAGACCACGGCCCGGTCTGGCCGAAGCCGGAGATGCTCGCATAGATCAGGCGCGGATTGATCTTGGAGAGCGTCGCATAATCGATGCCCAGCCGCTGGGTGACGCCGGGGCGATAATTCTCGATAAGGATGTCCGCGGTTTCGGTCAGACGATAGAACACGTCGCGCGCCGCCTTGCCTTTGAGATTGAGCGCAAAGCTGCGCTTGTTGCGGTTCAGGTTGAAGAAGCCGAGGCTGTCATTGCCCTTGAGCTTGAAACCCATGGCGCGGCGCGTCTGATCGCCGCCCTCGGGTGGCTCGATCTTGATCACGTCCGCGCCCATGTCGCCCAGCAGCATGGAGCAGAACGGCCCCGCCATCACCTGGCTGACATCGAGCACGCGTACGCCCTGAAGCGGCAGCGGGGCGGGATTGGCGGGTTCGGCCATAGCTACTCCTTATAAACCCGCGTGACCTTGGCCTCGCGGGGTGTTGCGACAGTTATCGCAAAATCGCATCCGCCGGATGTAGAGTGAAGCGCATTCTTTGGGAGGGGAGCGCCATGCCGAAAATGCCCAATCCGGTGATTGTCATTCCGGGCGTCGTCGCCAGCTATTTGCGGGACGAATATCCGCTGCCCCCCGAATCGATCTGGGAGGTGCTGGAAGGATCCAAGCAATATGAGCGCGCCTCGCTGCATCCGGACAATCTCAGATACGAGGCCATCGAGCCCGCGCGCGTCATGGCCGGGCAAATCTATGAGATCGCCTATAAGGAGTTGATCGAGGAACTGCGCCACAATCTAACCCAGCGGCCTGACCAGCCCGTGCCGGTTTACCCCTTCGCCTATGATTGGCGCCAACCGCTTGCCGCCACTTGCGCCGCGCTCGGGCCCTTTATCGATGAAGTCATCGCCCGTACCCAGCTCCTGCGCCATTATGACACCGACACTGCTTATAAGGCCAACCCGCGGGTCGATCTCGTCGGCCATTCCATGGGGGGACTTGTGATTGCGGGCTATTTCGCGAGCACGGGCGCGAAGCATCGGGTGGGCAGCGTGGTGACGCTGGCGACGCCCTTCCAGGGTTCCTATGAGGCGGTGATCAAGGTCACCACCGGTACGGCGAATCTCGGAACGACCCCGCCCAGCTCGCGCGAGCGCGAAGCCGCGCGCCTGACGCCATCGCTCTATCATTTGATGCCGAGCTTTGCTGGCGCACTGACCGTTCCGCCCGGGCTTCCTGCCGATCTGTTCGACCCGACTGTGTGGCAGCCGAGCGTCATCGATACCATCCGGCAATATATCCAGCTGCGCGGGCTCAATCCGACGAATGCAAAAGCGCAAGCCGAGAAGATTTTCGCCGGCATGCTGCAGGATGCGCGCAACTTCCGTAAGCTCACGGACAATCTCAATCTGAAAACCTGCAATCTCGATGCCGACGATTGGCTGTGCGTGGTCGGCGTCGATTCCACCACCCGGGTTCAGCTCGGCGTCACGCTGAACGGCGGCAAACCGGACTTCGCGTTTAACGGCGCCGACCGCCAAAACGATTGGGATTTGGCGGAGCCCGACCGGAATCGCGAACTGACGGGGGACGGCACCGTCCCCTTCCGCGGGGCGATTCCAAAATTTCTTCCCCGAGAAAAACTCGTCTGCGTGACGCCGGACGATTTCGGCTATTGGGAAGTGCAGGACAGGCTTACAGCTTCAATTGCCGGCTTCCACGGCATCCTGCCGAACATGGATATGCTCCATCGTCTGATCGTGGCGTTCCTCACAGCGCGCAAGGACAAGCACGGCAATATCTGGGGACGCCGCGCGCCCGGTGTGGCCGCCGCCGCTTGGGACCCGCCGCAGACCGGCCTTGAGGACAAAAGCTGAACGAAAGCGATTGCGACGATTTCTAGGTACGGCGCTGCGCGGCGAAAATGATTCCGATGCCCGCGAGGACGGCCACGATGCCCGCAATGGTCGGTATGGGCACGTTGTGGTTTTCTTCGGAATTGACATGCAGCGGCCCGATGTCGACGACTTGCTTGGTTTCGGTGAAATGGACGTTCTGGACCACGAGTCCGACAATTCCGAGTACCACCAGGATCACGCCAACCGCCAGAAGATTTTTCATGCGAGTCCTCTCCCATGTCTCTCGGCATGGGAAACGGCCCGTCATGGCTAAGGTTCCAAGAACGTCCGACAGGAGGATGGGTGGGAAGGCGAGGAAGAAGTTTTTGTTTGCCGTGCAGAAGCGGGGCGGAAGTCCCCCTTCCGTCCCGACTTCCTATACCCGCGGCTACTGGACTCAATTGCCGTGAGCACGGTCATTTCTACTGGCTCCATTTTGATCGATGAAGTTTATCTTTCATTAATTATGAATTTCACTCGTTCCAGCCATCGCCGCGCGTCCGCGTTAAAGTTTCATTGACGATAACGAGACGCAACGAGCTGGTGAGGAACAGATGGAAGGAGTGATCATCGATCGCGTGCTTGGCGTGGGGACGACGAACGAGGACACGCTGGGCTTCGTGCAATGCACCTTCAACGACGGGGACACGCGTGCGATTGCCTTCACACCGGAGCTGGCTTCGATCGTGGCCACGGCGTTTCTCGCGGCCAGCGGTCACCTCGAGCAAAAACAGCAAATGCGCCGAGATGAGACCAGAACATATTCCGTGTCCAAGGCGCTTGCCGTTGCCGATGCGGAAATCGCGTTCGGCAGACGGCCTAACGATCCGGATGAGATCGTGCTGACGCTTCTGACGCGGGCGGGCGCCTCGGTCTCCGTCTCGCTTCCGCCCCGGGTGATGCAGAAGATCACCGACGGCTTTCGCAAGATATTGGAAGCCCTGGAGGGCTTTGCGCCGCCATCGTCGCATTGAGCGTGCGCGCTTTTCCTTAATTCGCTGATCGGAAGCCTGCGTGTTCGCCCGGGCTCACGCGTTCGAGCCTGCGCTGGACGTCACCGGCTTTCGCACGCATCATGGCACAATGTCGACGCGGTTCGCGGGCGATCTGCGTCCAAACGCGAACGCATCCGTTTTGCCCGATGGATGAACAGCACGGAGAAATGTCTTGATCGAATCCTATGGCGCGTCCGCCGGTGCTCCCCCGATCTGGGTCGATCTGTTTCAACCAACCGAGGCGGAGCGGCATCAGGTCGAGGCGCAGTACAAAATCGACGTGCCGTCAAAAGATCTGCTGAGCGAAATCGAATCCTCGAGCCGGCTGTTCACCCGCGAAGGGTTCGTTTGCGTCAGTATGCCGACGATGCCGCCGCGGGAGAGCGAAGACCCGGTGCCGCCGCCGCTCGGCTTCGTTCTGACGCCGGCCATTCTGGTCACCATTCGCTTCTCGGAAATTCACGGCATCACGCAAGTGGCTGCGCTTTTCAAGAATGGCACGCCGCCATCGAGCAGCATTCAAGCCTTCGTTTCCATCCTGGAGGCCATGGTCGATTATGGCGCCGACGTCCTTGAGAGGCTTGGCCAGGATGTGGCGGGAATTTCGCGGCGATCATTTCGGCAATATGCCAAGGTGCCAACCCACATCAGCAGCTCGACCAAGACATTGCGTGCCACATTGGTGGAACTCGGTTCTGCCGGTGAACATATTTCGGAGGTCCGCGATACGCTTCTTGGCCTGCAGCGGATCGCCTCTTTTGTATCGGAGGCGGCGCGGACGTGGTTTCCGAAGGACGCCTATGCACGGCTTCAGACCATCCGCCGCGATGTCTTATCGCTGACAGATTTCGAGACCCATCTTTCGAACAAGGTTCAATTCCTATTGGATGCCGTTCTCGGCTTCATCAACACCGAGCAGAACGAGATCTTCAAAGTTCTGACCATCGCATCGGTCGTCGGCATTCCGCCAACCCTGATCGCAAGCATGTACGGAATGAACTTTAAGAACATGCCGGAGCTGAGTTGGAGCTGGGGCTATCAATTCGGCCTGGCGCTGATTGTGATCTCCACCGTGCTGCCCATCCTGTGGTTCAAATCGCGGCGCTGGTGGTAGCCGTGGCTTGCGCTTGTTGCGGCGCAGCATAGACTGATCGCGCGAACAACCGGGGGCCCAATCCATGTCGCAGGAACAATGCTCCGCGCTGGTGCTGCAGGGCGGCGGGGCGCTTGGCGCCTATGAGCTGGGCGCGGCTCAGCGGCTTTACGCGGACAAAGCCTTTGCGCCGGACTTCATTGCCGGCGTGTCGATCGGGGCGATCACGGCGGCACTTCTGGCACGGCCGGCACGCGGGATGGCCCCGCTCGAAGCGCTGGAGAAATTTTGGGATGCTGTCAGCGTGTCCGGCTGGTTCTTGCCGCCGCAGGTGCGCCAATTCGCATCCTTTCTCGGCAATCCCCATTTCTTCCTGCCGCGTACCGATGTCTATGCCATGGCGAGCTGGACCAATATTTATGATTTGGCGCCGCTGCGGGCCACGCTGAAAGGGTTGGTGAATGTCGAAGCCCTGGAAGACAAGACCGCGACTCCGCGATTGCTGGTGAGCGCGACGGATGTTGCGGCTGGCACGATCGAATATTTCGATAGCCAAAAGGGACTATCGCTCAAGCACATCATCGCCAGCGGCAGCCTGCCGCCTTCATTCCCCATGACGTTCATCGACAAGAAGGCCTATTGGGATGGCGGCTTGTTCGACAACACGCCGCTGGGCGCGGTTTTGGAAAGATTGAAAGATGGGCTCGAAGTTCATCGCACGATCTATGTGGTGAATCTGTTTCCCAACCAGGCTCCGATTCCACGCACCATGGCGGAGGTGGCCGAGCGCACCATGAACCTGCAATTCGCCAATAAGAGCTGTGAGGATCTGAAACTGTTCGAGCGCTTCAACGAGGTTGCGGAACTGATGGAAGAGCTGGAGGCGCTTGCCGGCGAAAAGATCAAAAGCTCCGAGGGCTATCGCAAGGTGAAAGCGCGCAACTACGTTCACGTGCCCAAGATCATTCCCATCACGCGCGCCGAACTGGCGGCCAGTTTCGACGGCAGCGATTTCTCGCCGGGTGCCATCAGGAAACGTGCGGAAGAAGGCTATGCCGCGACAGAGAAGGCGCTGCAGAAGGCAAGGGCCGCATAAGAAAAAGGGCCGCGAAAATTTGCGGCCCTTTTCCCAACGTCGGATCAAAACGTAGCGTCGGTAAGACGCCGTCTTTGTCTCACCACGTTTTGGTGAGGACAATACCGATAGTGCGGCCCTGATCGCTCTTGCTGATGTCGAACTCCGCCGGATTTCCCGCGCCGGTGCTGATCCGGTATTCGAATGCAGGATGCCGATCCATCAGGTTCTGCACCACGAGCTGGATGCCGATGTGCTTCAGATAATCGTTCGCGGGATCATCGCCGGTGTCGTAGCCGACCGAAAGATCGAATGTGTAATAGGACGGCTCG
>DATLVC010000282.1:0-14867 GCA_035577685.1 Micropepsaceae bacterium
GGAAATAACCAATATGCTCTGCATCATCTGGTGCGTAATTCTTCGCGGCAAGGCTGGAGACCACCGCGTAACGCACCTGCCGCCGGGATTCCTCCCCCTCGGCATAACGATCGCCGGGAAGCATCACCCCCAACACCAAGACGTCACCCGACACGCGTGGCGTGCAGCTATGCGGCGAGAGACGCGCTTTGTCTGGCTCGCACGGCAGCCCCGCTGCTTGCGGCGCGCCGGCTTGCGCGATGTCGCGCCACATCGCGCCGAACGGGTCCTGCCACAGACGCGCATCCACGTCTTGAGCAGCTTCGACGCCCGCAACGGGGCGGCTTGTCGTCGTCGGACGGGAGCCTTGAATAGGGACCTCGGGGTGATTGAAGAGAAACGCCCCGAGAGCCAAAGCAGCCGCCATAAGCGGCAAATTCCCGAATAGATTGGGTCCTGAAGTTTTTCCAGCCACGATCGCCCCCGATCTTGGTGCTTGTCACCTGGGAGCCGCGCTAAGAATTCCCCTCGATCCCGCGACGGATGGGTGAATTTACCGTAATTCGACACCGCTGCGAAGGGGTGTTCTGCGTGCGCTACAACCAATCCGCGATAAATCCTGCGGTGGTGTCCTTGCAGCGCTGCCCGTGGGAATGTCTAATTCCCCTATCGGGGAGGGCCGATGACCGTTGCCCATGTCTACACGGTCGCGTTCGAGGGGATCGAAGCGCGCGAAGTCGACGTGCAAGTCCATATCGGCGAAGGCGGGGCGGGGATATTCACCGTCGTCGGCCTCGGCGATAAGGCGATCGGGGAATCGCGCGAACGCGTACGGGCGGCCTTGGCGGCGGTGGGTCTGGCGCTTCCGTACAAGCGCATCACGGTCAATCTGGCGCCGGCGGACCTGCCCAAGGAGGGCAGCCACTACGATCTGCCCATCGCGCTGGCGCTGCTGGCCGCCATGGGCGTGCTGCCGGCGAGCGAGATGGCCGGTTACACCGCGATGGGCGAACTCTCGCTCGACGGCCAGATCACCGCAGTGGCGGGCGTGCTGCCGGCCGCCATCGCAGCGGTGGAGGCGGAGCGCGGGCTGATCTGCCCTGCGGCCTGCGGCGCGGAAGCCGCCTGGGCGGGCGAGCTGGAGATCATCGCCGCGCCTTCACTGATCGCCCTCGTCAACCACATCAAGGGGGCGCAAGTGCTCGGTGTTCCCGAAGCCAAACTGGCGAACACGGTCGGCTCGATTCCGGATTTGAAGGATGTGAAGGGCCAGGAGACGGCGAAGCGCGCCCTCGAGATCGCCGCGGCCGGCGGCCACAATATGCTGATGATCGGCCCGCCGGGTGCGGGCAAATCCATGCTGGCGAGCCGGCTCCCCGGGCTGTTGCCGCCGCTGGATGCGCGCGAGGCGCTCGAGGTCTCCATGGTGCAAAGCCTGGCCGGGGAATTGCGCGAGGGCGCGATATCGCGCGTGCGCCCGTTTCGCTCGCCGCACCATTCGGCCTCCATGGCGGCCTTGGTCGGCGGGGGACTGCGGGTGAAGCCGGGCGAAGTCAGCCTAGCGCATTTGGGTGTGTTGTTTCTCGACGAGCTGCCGGAATTTGCCCGGCCCGTTTTGGATTCCCTGCGTCAACCGATCGAATCCGGTGCCGCGGTGATTGCGCGCGCCAACGCGCATGTGCGCTACCCTGCGCGCTTCCAATTGGTGGCGGCGATGAATCCGTGCCGCTGCGGGTACTTAAGCGATCCGGCGCAGGCCTGCGGACGCGCGCCCAGATGCGCGAGCGACTATCAGGCGCGCCTGTCCGGACCGCTGCTGGATCGCATCGACATCCATGTCGAAGTGGCCGCCGTGTCGGCCGCCGATCTTGCTTTGCCACCGTCGGCGGAAGGCTCGAGCGTTGTCGCGGCGCGCGTTGCCAAAGCGCGCGATATTCAGCGCGTGCGTTATGCGGACGCGGGTTTGCGCACCAACGCAGAAGCCGAAGGCGAATTGTTGGATCGCGTTGCAAAACCCGATGCGGCGGGCGTGAAACTCCTCGCGGACGCAGCCGAGCGGATGCGGTTGACCGCGCGCGGTTATCATCGCGTGCTGCGTGTCGCGCGGACTATCGCCGATTTGGCAGGCGCGGATTCCGTCAGCCGCACCCATATCGCCGAAGCTTTAAGCTACCGCCGCATCGCGCATGTAAGTTGATGACAGTTCATGCGTTTCGACGCCTCACCTGCTTTACGCGATGAGAAATTTTTCGCGGTCACATACGCCGGAATAGTCCGTACACTTCCGTGTAGAAAAATTAGGACTCCACAACCTGAATTTTTTGTGATTTAAATTTAATTGTCTCCGCTGTCCTTTCGAGGGGAACTGCGTCAGCGGAATCTGATGTGACGCATCAGGATGCGGGGGCATTCGCTATGTATTTGACTAAAGCGTGGGCCTATTGCGCCTACACGTTTTCGATCTCACGCGTCCGCGCTGCCCGGACAGTCAACAGCGGACCAAATTTCGGCGGGCGCACTGCCGTCGGTAACTGTTGGGCCTTGGTACCGGTGCTTGGAGCTGCCCTATTTTTCATATCGGGGTGCGCTTCAATCAGCGGAATGCAGGATGCAGTCACCGCCACAGACCTGCATAAAGGTGTCTGCCCCTCTCAGGCTGAACTCGATGTGTTCAATACGAAAACAGGCACAGCGAGGCGAGAGTATCGTGATGCCGTCATCCTTGATTGCATCAAAGCAATCAATAAGAAATACGACGCCTTTAAAGCCAGCCTCCAAAATGAGGCTGTAAATACAAATTTAATAACGGATGTACTTTCGTTGGGCCTGACCACCGGCGCAGCGCTCACGAAAGGACAGACGGCGAAGGAACTCGCCGCTGGTGGTGCGTTCGCAATCGGTACCGGGACGGCCATCAACAAGGATGTGTTTTACCAACAGGCTTTGCCCGCAATCGAGTCAGCAATGGATGCGAAGCGCGATACGCTGCTTAAGGGTATCGTCGATTCCGAGGGGGCAGACCCAGACGCAACCAAATACACATTAGCCAGCGCAGGAATCGACCTGGATGCCTATGAGTCCGCTGGAAATCTCTACGCAGCAATATCAGAGTTGACCAAAACCGCGAATGTTGCAGCACAGGCAGCCAAAGCAGAACTCACTGCGAGTCAGACCAGATATGAGGTTCAAGTGCTTTCACCAACGGTCTTCACGCGCCTCAAAAAGATAACGGATTATGTTCGTGCCCTCAAAGAGCCGGTTGATCGAGCAAAGCTCGATGCAATTGCCAGTAAACTGAATATAAGGCCGCAGGGGAATTTCGAGCAGGAAAGAGTTGACATCATTGACGTCGTCGTCAAGCGCATAAACACAGGCGACCAGAACGCACAAATAGATGCGCTCGAAAAGGACCTTATGGGTCTCTACAACTAAGGAACCCAACTATGACGATCACTTCAACGGTGAAGATTGCTGCTGCTAGCAGCTTAGCGGATCTGAATACAATAGTGGCGCAGAATGAAGGGCTTCACGGTCCGCTGACGGCGATGGGCAATGATGGCAGCTTCACGCTGCTCACCTTCGACAACTCACCGACAAGCCCGAAGAATAGTGCCGTCATTGCACCACAGAAAGACGGTAAGCCGGTACTGCCCACGGGTGCAGCGCTGGTTTGCATAGGGACCATATTTATCCAAGGGCAGTTGACGCTATCCTCTGCAAGCCGGATGCCTTGACCTATTCAGAATAATTCGGACTGTTTCAGCGGAAACGAACGGAACGCGTTATGACCGAGCTTTCCGAACACTTCAGCTTGGAAGAGATGATTGCCTCGCAAGAAGGCGCGCGGCGCGGGATCGACAATACTCCACCCGCCAATGTGTTGAACCATCTCACGGAAACCTGCACAAAACTTGAAGCAGTGCGCGAGCTTCTCGGCCACCCGATCACCGTTTCGAGCGGCTATCGTTGCCCGGCGCTCAACGCAGCGATTGGCGGCGCCGCGAACAGCGCGCATATGTTCGGATATGCCGTGGATTTCATCTGTCCCGCGTTCGGTGTGCCACTTGCGGTGTGCAGCGCCATCGAGAAATCGGGCCTGCAATACGATCAACTCATTCATGAATTCGGCAACTGGACGCATCTGTCTTTCGATCCGCAAATGCGGCGCCAGTCCCTGACGATCTTCAAGGGCAGCGACGGCTATCTGGCTGGTTTGATCGCGTCTCCGTCGGCCAATAAAATCGTCTGAGGTCACACTTTCGCGGCCGCATCGGCGCTATGTTGCGCGAAAATCGCGACGAGGGTGTCATGAGCTATGAGCTTTATTATTGGCCGGGGATTCAGGGGCGGGGCGAATTCGTGCGCCTCGTACTGGAAGAAGCAGGCGCTGATTACGTCGATGTCGCGCGCAAGCCCGGCGGGATGGCGAAAATGATGCGCTTTCTCGAAAACGCGCGCATCAAGCATCCGCCCTTTGCGCCGCCCTTCCTGAAAGCCGGCAAGCTCGTCATCGCGCAGACCGCAAATATTCTCCTGTTCTTGGGCGACCGCCACGGGCTGGCGCCGAAAACCGACGAGGGGTGCCTCTGGGTGCATCAGCTGCAATTGACCATCGCCGACATGGTGGCCGAAGCCCATGACGTGCATCACCCGGTCGGCGGCGGGCTCTATTATGAAGACCAGAAGCGCGAAGCCAAACGCGCGGCCGCGCATTTCATCGCCGAGCGCATTCCCAAATTCCTGAATTATTTCGAGACCATTCTGTCGCGCAACAAGACCGCCTATCTTGCGGGGCCGCGGGTCAGCTATGCCGATCTGTCATTGTTTCAGCTGATCGAAGGCTTGCGCTACGCCTTCCCGCGCGCCATGGCACCCGCCGTGAAAAAACTGCCTCACAGCCTCGCGCTGCGCGACAAAATCGCCGCGCGTCCGCGCATCGCCGCCTATCTCGCGTCGGACAGGCGCCTTGATTTCAGCGAGGAGGGAATCTTCCGCCATTACCCCGAATTGGATCGGGCGAAATAGTGCCGCGCCCGGAGCGCGCGCTCATAAGGCCGCCAACACGCGCTCCAAATCCTGGCCGGTGAAAGGCTTGGGCAGGCTCGGACGGCCCCGATATCTGGCGGCGAGCCCGCTTTGCCCGTAACCGGTCGCGAATATGAACGGCACCCCGCGCGCGGCGAGCGCGTCGGCGACGGGATAAACCGGTTTGCCGTGAAGATGCACATCAAGAATGGCGCAGTCGAAATCGTCTCCGCTGGCGGCGGCAAGGGCTTCCTCGATGGTGCCTGCGGTGCCGGCGACTTCGAGCCCGAGGTCCACCAGCGCATCTTCGATCATCATGGCGACGAGCATCTCGTCTTCGACAATGAGAATGCGCCGGGGAGGGGCCATGCCAGAGCCTCGAGCCAGAACTTCAAGGAGGAAGCGTATGTCCGCGCCTCAAACCCACCGGTCAAACTGCCACACAGCAGCGCGAAGTTTTGATCAAACGCAGATCGCCGCCGCAGGTTCCAGAAAGGACGTCCACGGAACCCTATTCCTCTGGCTTACGTTGCTGGTGAGAGAGGAGAACAAAACAAAATGCCCTCGTCCCAGCACTTGCGAAAATCGGCCCGCAGTTTTGCCCGGCGCCTCAAATTGCATTATGTCCGCCGCGATCAGCTCACCATTGAAAGGCGCCCCAGCGGGGACGGATATAGCTATCACGCGGCCGGCGGCGAAAAAATCGGCGACCCTGCAACGTTGCAGCGTTTCGCCGCTCTGGCCGTGCCGCCCGCTTACGAAAAGGTCTATTTCAGCGCCGATCCCCAGGGGCATCTGCAAGCGGTGGGACGCGATGCTGCGGGGCGGCTGCAATATCGCTATCACCCCGATTGGGAGAAGGCTCGGGAGGCCGAGAAGGCGGGCCGGTTGGTGGCGCTGGCCTCGGTGTTGCCCAAAGTGCGCCGTGCCGTGGCCCAGCATTTGACGGGACGCGAACCGACGCGCAATTTTGCGCTGGCCGCGGCCATCGAGCTGGTTGCCGGAAGCGCCATCCGGCCGGGCAGCGAAGAATATGCCAAGAAGCACGGCACGCGGGGCGCGGTGACGCTGCTCAAATCCAATGTGCGAGTGACGGGCGATATGATCACCCTCGTCTTCCGGGCCAAAGGCGGCAAGGATGTGCGCAAGGAATTCGCCTCGCCGCGGTTGGCCTCCGCCATTGCCGTCTTGCGCACGCTCGCGGGGCCACGCCTCTTCCAATATCGCGACGAAAGCGGCGCCGTCAGACGGATGACAGCGCGCGACGTAAACACATTCCTGCGTGCGCTTACGGACATTGACGTGTCGCTGAAGGATTTCCGCACGCTATGCGCCTCGGCCGCGGTTCTCGATAATCTGGCGCGCACCGCGCCGGCGGAAAGTCCGGGCAAGCGCCGCAAACAAGTGCTCGAAGCGGTGAAAGCGGCGGCCGAAGAACTTTCCAACACGCCCTCCGTCTGCCGCCGCTCCTACGTCCATGAAACTGTGGTCACCGCTTTCGAGAAAGGCGTGCTGGAGCGATTTTCATCGACGCTGAAAGCGTGCCGTTCGGCCGCGCGCCGCGAACAATTTCTCGCCCAAGTGGTCGCCACAACGTCCGTATAGGCTAGAGCGCCATAGGGACGAGGCCGAGGCGCGCCATCAGCGCGCGGTCGCGGGTTTCGGCCGGGTTGGGTGTGGTCAGGAGCCGCGGCCCGTAAAAAATGGAATTGGCGCCGGCGAGAAAGGCGAGCGCCTGGGCTTCATCGCTCATCTCTTCGCGCCCCGCCGACAGGCGCACCACGGATTTTGGCATCGTGATGCGGGCAACCGCAATCGTGCGCACGAAATCGAGCGCATCCAGCGCGGGTGCGTCGCCGAGCGGCGTGCCCTCGACCCGCACCAGGGCATTGATGGGCACCGATTCGGGATGGGCGGGGAGGCTCGCGAGTGCTGCAATCAGCCCCGCCCGGTCGGCCTCGCTTTCGCCCATGCCGACAATGCCGCCGCAGCAGACATGGATGCCGGCTGCGCGAACATGATCCAGCGTGTCCAGCCGCTCGCGGTAATCGCGGGTCGTGATGATCTCGCCGTAGAACTCGGGCGAGGTGTCGATATTGTGGTTGTAATAGTCGAGGCCCGAGGTTTTCAGGCGCTGGGCTTGGGCGGCGGTGAGCATGCCCAGCGTCGCGCAGCTTTCAAGGCCTAGCGCTTTGACGCCTTCGACCATGGCGCAAACGGCATCGAGATCCTTGTCCTTGGGTTCGCGCCACGCTGCGCCCATGCAGAAGCGCGAGGCGCCGGACTCCTTGGCCGCTTTGGCCGCGTCGAGCACCGCGGACAACGCCATCAATTTGCCGGCCTTGACCCCGGTGTCGTAATGGGCGCTTTGCGGACAATAGGCGCAATCTTCGGGACAGCCGCCGGTCTTGATCGAGAGCAGCGTTGAAATCTGCACTTCGCGCGCATTGAAATATTGGCGGTGCAGCGATTGGGCACGGAAGATCAGCTCGTTGAAGGGCAACGCAAACAGCGCCTGCACTTCGGCGCGCGTCCAATCGTTCCGGATATCCCCGCTCATGGCGGCACTATCGCGAGGACGGAAGAAAAGGCAAGCCGCGCCCTACCCGAACCGTCCGGTGATGTAATCTTCTGTGTGTTTGTTGGCGGGGGTGGTGAAGATCTGCTCGGTTTCGCCGAATTCGATCAACTCGCCCAAGAACATGAAGGCCGTATAATCCGAGACCCGGCTTGCCTGCTGCATGTTGTGCGTAACGATGACGATGGTGTAATCGTCGGACAGTTCGTTGATCAGCTCTTCGATCTTGGCTGTCGAAATCGGGTCGAGGGCGGAGCAGGGTTCATCCAACAGGATCAATTCCGGCTTGATAGCCACCGAACGCGCGATGCAAAGCCGCTGCTGCTGACCGCCGGAGAGCGACGTACCGCTGGCCTGGAGTTTGTCCTTGACCTCGTCCCATAACGCTGCGCGACGCAGCGCATTTTCGACGCGGCCTTCCATTTCCGAGCGCGGCAGGCTTTCGTAAAGCTGCAGGCCGAAGGCGACGTTGTCGTAAATCGTCATCGGGAACGGCGTCGGCTTCTGGAAGACCATGCCCACTTTGGCGCGCAGCGCGTTCACGTCCAGATTTTTCGACAGAATGTTCTCGCCATCGAGCAGCACTTCACCCTCGGCGCGCTGATTGGGATAGAGCTCGTAGATGCGGTTGAGGACGCGCAGCAAGGTGGATTTGCCGCATCCCGACGGTCCGATGAATGCCGTCACCTTATGGGCGTAGAGCGGAATGGAGATGTTCTTCAGTGCCTTGGTCTCGCCGTAGAAGAACGACAGATTATTGATTGCGACTTTGACGGCGCCGTTCTCTGCCATGGTCATCTCTGCGCCGTGCGCGCTTCCAGAATGCGCGCGATAATGGATAGGATCAGAACCGTCATGGTGATCAAAAGCGCGCCCGACCAGGCAAGTCGGTGCCAATCCGCGTAGGGGCTCATTGCCATCTGGAAGATCGCGACGGAAAGGCTCGCCATCGGCGCGTTGGGATTGATGCTCCAGAATTGGTTGTTGAGCGCGGTGAACAGCAGAGGTGCTGTTTCCCCTGAAATGCGCGCAATCGCCAGCAGCACGCCGGTCATGATGCCGGCCCGCGCGGCACGCCAGGTCACCTGTCTGATGATGTGCGAACGCGGCGCGCCCAGCGCGGCCGCAGCTTCGCGCAAACTGTTGGGGATCAGCAAAAGCATGTTCTCGGTGGTGCGCACGACCACCGGTACCACAATGGTGGCGAGCGCGACGCCTCCGGCCCAGGCCGAGAAATGGCCCATGGTAAGCACCATCGCGTCATAGATGAAAAGCCCGAGCACGATGGAGGGCGCGGACAACAGGATGTCGTTGATGAACCGCACGACCAGCGCGAAGTGCGTGTGCCGGCCATACTCGGCCAGATAGGTTCCGGCGAAAATCCCGATAGGCGTTCCGACCACCACGGCAAAGGCGCTCATCACCACGCTGCCGAAAATGGCATTGAGCAGGCCGCCCGTTGATCCAGGCGGCGGCGTCGATTGGGTGAAGATCGCCAAGTCCACGCCGGTAAAGCCTTCATAGATCAGCGTGCCAAGAATGACCGTGAGCCAGCCGAGCCCGAAGATCGTGGCCAGCACTGAGAGGCTGAGGAAAATGCCGCTGCGGATGCGGCGACGCAGATAACGGCGGCTGTTCACGAGCGTCCCCCGGAGCGGAGTTCGAGCCGGTACAGCATGTATTGCGCGGCGGCCAGAACGCTGGCCGTGACGAAGAAAAGAATAAGGCCAAGCTCGATCAGCGCCGGCGCATAGAGATCGCCGACCGCTTCGGTGAATTCATTGGCGATGGCCGCCGAGATGGTGGTTCCCGGCGCAAGCAGCGACACGGCGATGCGATGCGCGTTGCCGATCACGAATGTCACCGCCATGGTCTCGCCGAGCGCCCGCCCCAAGGCCAGCATCACCCCGCCCACGACGCCGCTGCGGGCATAGGGCAGAACCACGCTCCACACCACTTCCCAGATCGTGGCGCCGAGCCCGTAGGCGGCTTCTTTCAGCACCGGTGGCACGGTTTCGAACACGTCGCGCGTAATGGCGCTGATGAAGGGCAACGTCATGATGCCGAGAATGAGGCCGGCGGTCAGGATGCCGATGCCGAAAGGCGGTCCGGCGAAGAGACTCGAAAGGATGGGAACATTGGCGAACGTGGCGATCAGACCGGGCATCACATATTGCTGAAGGATCGGCGCCAGCACGAACAAGCCCCAGATGCCGTAGATGATGCTGGGGATGCCGGCGAGCAGCTCCACCGCGACGCCGATGGGCCGCCGCAAGGAACGGGGACAGAGCTCGGTCAGAAAAATCGCGATCCCTATGCCAACCGGAACGGCAATCAGCATGGCGATGAAGGAGGTGACGAGCGTGCCGTAAATGGGCACCAACGCGCCGAATTTTTCCGTGACGGGATTCCAGGACTGCGTCCACAGGAAGGAAATGCCGAACGCCTTGAGTGCGGGCCACGCGCCCGCGGTCAAGGACCACAGGATTCCGGCGAACATCGCGAGAATGGCAAACGCGCTCGCGAGCGCCGCCCGGCGGAAACTGCGATCGCTCGCATGAAATCGGCGCAACCGTGCCGAGCTGGTTGAGGCAGACAGGTCTTGGCTCAAGGCAAGATCGACCATGAAGGGCTCGAGAGGCTCCGCAATATTAGGAGCGGGAAGCCGTTTTAGCACCGGCGCTCCCGCCCCCATATTCTCCAATCACGACAGCTTTGCGAAGACGTTAGTTGCGGATCGACTATCGCCCGTGAACTCAGTGCCCGCCATTCCAGCCTTGAACCTGACCCCAGCTGGTGACGATCTTCTGCTTCACCTCGGAAGGGAAGGACACGTAGTCCAGCCCCGCCGCCATCTGATCGCCATTCTGATAGGCCCATTGGAAGAATTTCAGCGCTTCCTTGGTAGCCGCCGGGTCCTGGGGTTGCTTGTAGACGATGACGAAGGTGGCACCCGCGATTGGCCAGGTGTTGGCTCCCGGCTGGTCGGTCAAGATGGTGCCGAAACCATTGGCCGAATCCCACATAGCCCCCGAGGCGGCGGCGGCAAACGCCGCGGCAACGGGGCTCACCGTCTTACCGTCCTTGTTGATCAGCTTCGCATAAGCCAGGTTGTTCTGCTTGGCATAGGCATATTCGACGAAGCCAATGCTGCCCGCTGTCTGCCCGACATTGCCGGCCACGCCTTCATTGCCCTTGGCACCGATGCCGGTCGGCCAATCCACGGCGGTCGCGAATTTGACCTTGTCGTTCCATTCCTTGCTCACCTTCGACAAATAGTTGGTGAAGATGAAGGTTGTGCCCGACCCGTCGGACCGATAGACGGCCGTGATCGGCTGGTCCGGCAGGTTCATGCCGGGATTGAGTTTCTTGATCGCGGCGTCATTCCATTTGGAAACCTTGCCGAGATAAATATTCGCCAGGGTGGGGCCATCGATCACCATCTGCCCGGGCATGACGCCCTTCACATTGACCACGGGAACCACCCCGCCGATGACGGTCGGGAACTGCACCAGACCGAACTTGTTCAACTCCTGTACCGGCAGCGGCATATCGCTGGCCCCGAAGGTGACGGTCTTGGATTCGATCTGCTTGATGCCGCCGCCCGAGCCGATGGACTGATAGTTCAGCCCATTGCCGGAAACGGCCTTATAGGCGCTGGCCCATTTCGAGTAGACCGGGAAGGGGAAGGTCGCGCCGGCGCCGGAAATATCCGCAGCCAGGGCGGTTGTCGCAAGGGTTGCCACGGCCGCAAAAGCCGCCAAACCGGTGGAGAATCTCTCGAAGAATCTCATTCTGTCCTCTTTTAGGTCGAATGCCGAGGGCTCTGCGGCGACCCAGCGGCCAGTCGCGGCTCCTCAAACCGGATAACGCCAAAATGGCGTGTAACGAATGTCACGTTTGCACGAAGGTTTTGTGACAGTCGGTTTGCAAAATCGGCAAACCCAAAGAAAAAAGGGCGTTAGCAGGTTGCTGGCGCCCTTTTTTCAACCAGAAGGCGTGAGTGCCTACATGTGCGCCATATGCCAGACCATGCCCCGGCCTTCGCCTTTTTTGTCGCCAGGCGCCGCGTCCATGCTGAAGTAATAAAGCGGCTTGCCCTTGTAAGACCATTGCTTGGAGCCGTCGTCGCGGGTGATGACCTTGAAGTCGCCCATGTCCTTGTCGGACGCCTCGGCCTTCAATGCCGGCCAATTCATCAGGCACATGCCATTGCAGGAGGACTTGTTGGCTTCCTTGTCATTGTCCCAGGTGTAGAGGGTCATACCCTTGGAATCCATCATCATGCCATTCATCATCTTAACGCTGGCGGGTGTCGCGTCAGCGGCGAAGGCGATACCGTAAGCAGCGACTGCGAAAAGCGCAGCCGAACTCAGAAGGGGCGTTGCACGCATTTTTGTTATCTCCCTGAAAGGGTTGCGGGTCACTGGACTCTTGGGCGGGGGGCTGCCCGGCACAAATCCGAATGGTAAATTAGCATAAAGGCGGCGGTCGAAGCCATGGGCGAGGTTGATGTCCGCGCCGCGCGCCCGGTTTTGCGAAGCACCGCCCAGGTGCTAATTTCCGGCGGCGAAGCGGAGGGAACAACTCATGAGCGCGAAATTTTCCTGGAAATTCATTGCCTTTGGCGTTGCCTTGGCGGGATTGAGCGGTACCGGGCAGGCGGTAGCGGCGCCCTTCATGGTGACCTCATCCACCTTCAAGGACGGCGGCATGCTGACCAAGAAGCAGGCGGCCGATGATCCCATGCGCATGTGCGGCGGGGAGAATGTGTCGCCCGCGCTGGCCTGGTCGAATGCGCCGGCCAAGACCAAGAGCTTCGTGGTCTTCATGCTCGATCCGGACGGGCTTCTCGGCCAGGGCGTATCGCATTGGGTCGGCTACAATATCCCGGCCAATGTTACCGGCCTCTCGGAAGGGGAGATCACCAAGGGCTCCAAGAATTTCGTCGGCGGCAAGGGCACGCGCGATAATTCGCTCTATATCGGCCCCTGTCCGCCGGCCGGCGACGCGCCGCATCATTACGTCTTCACGGTGGTGGCCACGGAGCTGGACCCCGGCGCGCTGAAGCCCGGTATGACCCGCGATGAGGTCTATGCGGCGATCAAGGGCCACACGCTGGGCGGTGCCAGTGTCGTCGGCGAATACGCACGGTGATTGAAAAGGGTTAACGCCCCTTCGATGCGGCCAGCCTGGCCTACGAGTAACTCTTCCTCAACGCCCCCGGGCCGATTGTGGCCTTGGGGAATGTTCGATGCTGCACGCCGATCTAACTCTCGTTGCTACGCCTGTTCTGGGGCTGGGCTCTGCCCTGTCTATGGCGGCTGGTATGACGGCGGCGGTAGCGGTCATTGGTGCGGCAGTTCTGCTGTTCGGATTTGTCGCCGCGCGCCGACGGGCAAGCGCCCTTGAGCACCGCATCCGATTTCTGAACTGGCGTGTCGATGCGTTGGAAGCGGAGAACGCGCGGCTGGCGCAAAGCGAAGCCGCCCGCGACCATGCCCGCGAAAAGGCCGAAGAGGCCAATCGTGCAAAATCCCATTTCCTCGCCACCATGAGCCATGAAATCCGCACGCCCATGAACGGCGTGCTCGGCATGGCGCGCCTGCTGCTTGAGACGCCGCTGGCCCCCGATCAGAAAAGTTACGCCGAGGCGATCCGTCAGTCTGGCCTCGCGCTGCTCGCACTGATCGAAGACATTCTGGATTTTTCCAAGATCGAATCCGGCCGGCTGGTGCTCGAACACAGCGATGTCGCGCTGCGCCCGCTGATTGAAGGCATCGCCGAACTTCTCGCTCCCCGCGCGCATGCCAAGGGAATCGAGATCGCGACCGCCATCGCAGCCGATGTTCCGCACCAGATCAGGGCCGACGGCATGCGTCTCAGACAGGTGCTGACCAATCTCATCGGCAATGCCGTGAAATTCACCGAGGAAGGTGGCGTCCTGGTGACCGCGTCAGTCGCGCGCGGATTCGCCACGGGTGCCACATTGTCGTTGTCGGTACGGGACACCGGAATCGGCGTGCCACCCGAAAAGGCGACAGAGATATTCGAAGATTTCGTGCAGGCCGATTCCTCGCACGCGCGGCGGTTCGAAGGGACGGGACTCGGCCTTGCCATCTCCAAGCGGTTGGTCGAAGCGATGGGTGGCGCGATCGGGCTGCGTTCTGGCGAAGACAAAGGCAGTGAATTCTGGGTGACGCTGCCACTGGAACAGGCCCTGGCACCGAAGGAACTTTTGCCGCTCAAGGACAAGCGCGTCGCGGTGATTTCGCGGTCGGGGATTATGTGCACCGGCCTCAAGCTGCAGCTCGATGCGGCAGGCGCAGAATGTGCCGTTCTCGGCAATTTCAATGCCGCGCGCGGACCGAATGCCGCCTATGATCTCATTCTTTGCGACGACGCCGACGGCGACGCCTTTCCCGATGCAGAAAGTTTGGCCGCGCCGCTTATAGCGCTTCTGCCGAGCGGCGAGCGCGCGCGGCTCGGGGCGCTATCGCAAAAGGGAATCCGCGCCTATCTTATGAAACCCGTGCGCCAGGACTCGCTCGAAAAGCGGTGCCTGGCGGTTCTCGCTGGTGAAAGCGAACTCGCGCCGGCACCTGCCCATCCCGCGGCCGAACGCAATTCGCCGAGTGGACTTTCCATCTTGCTCGCGGAGGATAATCCGGTGAATGCCTTGCTCGCGCGCGAGTTGCTGAGGCGGCGAGGGCACCATGTCGAGTGGGTCACGAAGGGTGAGACCGCGGTCAATGCGTGCTCTGAGAAGCGGTTCGATATGGTGATTATGGATCTCCACATGCCTGGGCTCGACGGTATCGAAGCGAGCCTGCGCATTCGCTCTGCGGAATTGGAACATGGCTGGAAGCCGGTTCCCATCTTCGCGCTCACGGCCGACGCGCTCGAAACCGGGCGCAGGGCCTGCCTCGACGCCGGTATGGATGGGTTCCTTACCAAGCCGGTCGATCCGGCCGACCTCGATGCGGTGCTCGCGACGATTGCGCCGCCCGCGACCATTCTCGCGGCCTGAACCTTTTCAGCAACCGCCGCGCCGTGCTTCACTCCTGCGCATGGACAAAAAGCGCGAATCGAATCTGCCCTACCGCCCCTGCGTCGGGGCGATGGTTTTCAATGCGCAGGGCCGCATCTTCGTGGGCAAGCGCATCGATCAGAGCATCGAAGCCTGGCAGATGCCGCAAGGCGGTATCGACGAAGGCGAGACACCCCAAGAGACCCTGCGGCGCGAGCTCAAGGAGGAAATCGGCACCGATCACGCGGACATCCT
>DATLVC010000283.1:0-4822 GCA_035577685.1 Micropepsaceae bacterium
ATGATCGCCGAACGGCTGATGGCGCACGGCCTGCCCGCAACCACCTCGGTGTTGCTGATGAGCGATGTCAGTCACCCAACGCAAATGCGGTTGCGCGTGCGCCTGTCCGAGCTGTCGCAAGCGGTGACCAAGTTTCCGCCGGGCGCACCCCTGATCGTTCTTATCGGCGAAGCGACGGCCGCCGCGTCGAGCGGCGCGGCTGCCCCGCACGATGTCTTCAATGTCGCCTTACGCGACGCCGAATGCGTATAGGGAGTCCGCCATGAACATGATCGCAGATCCGCGCGAGCATCTGGTTGTCATCGGCAACGGCATGGCCGGCATGCGGACCATCGAGGAGATGCTGAAGCACGATTCCGGCAGGCGATTTCGCATCACCGTTTTCGGGGCCGAACCGCACGTCAATTACAACCGGATCATGCTGTCCTCGGTGCTGGCGGGCGACAAGAGCGTCGAGGACATCGTCATCAATCCGCGCCAGTGGTACGATGAAAACGATATCACTTTGGTCACCGGCGATCCCGTCAAACAGATCGACCGGTTAACGCGCACCGTCACCTCCACGAGCGGAATCACGGTCTCCTATGACCGCCTCCTGATCGCGACCGGCTCGCGTCCGCTGGCGCCGCCGATCCCAGGGCTTGGTCTGCCGGGCGTTTGCGCTTTCCGCGATATTTCCGACGTGGACAAGATGCTTGCGGCCGCGCGCATCCATAAGCGGGCCGTCGTGATCGGCGGCGGTCTTTTGGGCCTGGAGGCCGCGTGGGGGCTGAAGCAGCGCGGCATGTCCGTGGCGCTCGTTCACCTGATGCCGACATTGATGGAGCGTCAGCTGGACGCCGCCGCCGGTCAGCTTCTGCAACGCGATCTCGACCGCCGGGGCATCGCCTTTTTCACCGATGGTCAGACGGAGGAAATCACCGGCACCGAACGCGCCGAAGGCGTGCGGCTCGCTGACGGGCGATTCATTCCGGCCGATCTTGTGGTTCTGGCCATCGGCATCCGGCCGAATATCGATTTGGCGCGGACGGCCGGGCTGGATGTCAATCGCGGCATCGTCGTGACCGACGATATGCGCACCAGCGATCCCGATATTTTCGCGGTGGGCGAGTGCGTGGAGCATCGCGGCCAGGTTTTCGGTCTGGTGGCTCCGCTGTGGGATCAGGCAAAGGTCTGCGCCGCCCAAATGGCGGGCGACGAGACCGCGCAGTTCTCTTCGAGCGCTCCCTCGACCAGTCTCAAGATCACCGGAGTCGATGTGTTCTCGGCGGGTGCGCTGATGGCGGCCGACGAGAGCGACGACGAGATCACACTGCGCGACGACAATCGTGGGCTCTACAAGAAAATCGTGCTGCGCGACGGCCGGCTGGTGGGCGCGGTGCTCTATGGGGATGTCGCGGACGGCCAATGGTATTTGCGCTTGATCCGCGAGAAGACCGACGTCGCGGCCTTACGCGACCGTTTGGTTTTCGGCCGCGCTTTCGCCGAAGCGGGCACGCCGCAATCCGCCGATTCGGATGTTGCAGGCATGCCGGACGAGGCGCAGATTTGCGGCTGCAACGGTGTTTCCAAATCCACCATTGTCTGCGCGATCAAAGCAAAAGAGCTGACTTCGCTTTCGCAGGTCCGCGCCCATACCAAGGCATCGGCGTCCTGCGGCCAGTGCACGCCATTGGTCGAGGCGCTTCTGGCACAAACGACAGGCGTTGTGGCCGAGAAAAATATCCCTGCCCTGTGCGATTGCACGGATGCGGGTCATGACGAAATTCGCCAGGCGATTTCTGCGCGCACACTGAAGACCATGCAGGCGGTGCGCGACATGTTCGGCTGGAAGAAGCCTGACGGCTGTCACAAATGCCGGCCGGCGCTGAATTATTATCTGCTGTGCGCCTGGCCGGGAGAATATCGCGACGATTCCCGTTCGCGCTTCGTCAATGAACGCGTGCACGCCAATATCCAGAAGGACGGTACCTATTCGGTGGTGCCGCGCATGTGGGGCGGGGTCACCACGCCCGCCGAACTGCACGCCATCGCAGCGGTCGCGGAGAAATTTGCCATTCCGACCGTGAAAATCACCGGCGGCCAGCGCATCGATCTGCTGGGCGTCAAGAAAGACGATCTGCCCGCGGTTTGGGGCGACCTGAACAAAGCGGGGCTGGTGTCGGGCCACGCCTATGCCAAGGGCCTGCGCACCGTGAAGACGTGCGTCGGCAGCGAATGGTGCCGCTTCGGTACGCAGGATTCGACGGGTCTCGGTATCAAGCTCGAAAAAATGTGCTGGGGTTCGTGGACGCCGCACAAGGTGAAATTCGCCGTCTCGGGTTGCCCGCGCAATTGTGCCGAGGCGACGATCAAGGATATGGGCGTGGTCTGCGTGGATGCCGGATACGACATTTTGGTTGGCGGCAATGGCGGCGTCGAGGTGCGCGTTACCGATCCGCTCGTCCGTGTCGCCACCGAAGGCGAGGTGCTGGAATATGCCGGCGCGTTCATGCAGCTCTATCGCGAGGAGGCACATTATCTGGAACGGACCGCACCGTGGATCGCGCGCGTCGGAATCGATTATGTGAAGAAGCGCCTGGTCGGGGATGCCGCCGGACGGCGCACTTTGCATGCGCGCTTTCTCTATTCGCAGACATTCGTCCAGAACGACCCTTGGGCAGAGCGGGCGCAAGGTGCCGACGCCCATGAGTTTCAACGTCTTCCCGAGCTGACGGATGCCTGAGCGGTGACAAACACCCATTGGAAGAATATCGGACCGCTCACGAATATTCCGGTCCGCGGTGCAAGGCGGCTCTGTTTCGGCCTCGGGGGCCGTCCCATCGCCGTCTTCCGCACCGGTGAGGGCGCGGTCTTCGCGCTGATCGACGAATGTCCGCATCGCAAGGGCCCCCTGTCCGAAGGCATCGTGTCGGGAAACACCGTCACTTGTCCGTTGCACAATTGGGCCATCGAACTCAGCAATGGCGAGGCGGTCGCACCCGATGAGGGCCAGGCAGAACCGCTTCCCGTCCGGCTGGTCGACGGAGAGGTGCATATCGGTCTGCCGGCGCCGCTTGGCGGAGACGGCGCATGAGCAACGTTCGCACCACCTGTCCCTATTGCGGCGTGGGCTGCGGAATTGCGGTCACGAACGGCGTGCTGCAAGGCGATGCCGACCACCCCGCCAATTTCGGCCGGCTGTGTTCCAAAGGGGCGGCGTTGAAGGACACGCTCGCGCTGCCCGATCGCCTGCTGTCGCCGACGATTCATGGCCGCGAAGCAGATTGGAACGAGGCGCTGGCCCTCATCGCCGAACGCTTTGCCAACACGATTCGCGAACACGGCCCGGATGCGGTTGCGTTCTATGTCTCGGGGCAGTTTCTCACCGAGGATTATTACCTCGCCAACAAGCTGATGAAGGGGTTCATCGGCTCGGCCAATATCGACACCAATTCGCGGCTGTGCATGGCTTCATCGGTCGCGGGCCATGTACGCGCCTTTGGCGAAGACATCGTGCCTGGCTGTTACGGCGACATCGAAGATGCCGATCTTGCCGTTCTTGTCGGCAGCAACATGGCCTGGTGCCATCCGGTCCTCTATCAGCGCCTGATGGCGGCACGCGAGAAATCCGGCACCCGGATTGTAGTCATCGATCCGCGGCGCACGTCGACATGCGAGACCGCCGACCTTCATCTGCCGCTGGCGGCAGGAAGCGATGTCGTCCTGTTCAACGGGTTGCTCAACCATTTGTCGCGCGTTGGGGCCCTGGATCGGAACTGGATCGCCCAGCACGTTTCCGGGTTTGGGGAGACCATGAAAGCGGCAGCTGTTTCTGCGCCGTCGCTTGAGTTCGTTGCCTCCGCAACCGGCATGGGCCGCGAGGATTTGCTGCGATTCTATGAGATGTTTGCACACACCGAACGCGTGGTGACGCTTTATTCCCAGGGCGTGAACCAATCGATCATCGGCACGGATAAGGTCAATGCGATCATCAATTGCCATCTCGCCACCGGGCGGATCGGCCGCGCAGGCATGGGGCCGTTCTCGCTGACCGGCCAGCCCAATGCGATGGGGGGACGCGAGGTCGGCGGCCTTGCCAATCAACTCGCCGCGCACATGAATTTTTCAGCCAATGATGTGGACCGGGTGCGCCGGTTCTGGAACGCGCCGAACATGGCCACAAAGCCGGGCCTGAAAGCGGTGGACATGTTCAAGGCCGTTGCGGACGGCCGCATCAAAGCGATCTGGATCGCGGCGACCAATCCTGTTGCCAGCATGCCGAACGCCGATGCGGTGCGCGCGGCGCTCCAAGCCTGTCCCTTCGTTGTCGTTTCCGATGCTTGGCCAACCGACACGAGCAGCCATGCCAATGTCGTTCTGCCCGCTGCCGCATGGGCGGAGAAGGACGGAACCGTCACCAATTCCGAGCGCCGCATTTCACGTCAGCGCGCGTTTCGCGTGCCGCTCGGGGCCGCACGTCCCGATTGGTGGATGTTTGCCGAGGTCGCGCGCCACATGGGTTGGGAAGAGGCGTTCACCTATCCTAGTCCGGCAAGCATCTTTCGCGAACATGCTGCCCTTTCCGCCTTCGAAAACGATGGAACGCGGGTCTTCGATATCGGCGCACTCGCGGAGTGCGACGATTCCGCCTATGACGCGCTGGAGCCCGTGCAATGGCCCCGTCCCAAAGGGCAAGCGGACAACCCCGACACGCGGTTATTCGCCCGCGGCGAGTTTCCCACCGGGGACGGGCGCGCGCGCATGGTGCCGGTGACCGGTCTTGCCGCCGGCAACACGGACAGCGCGGAATTCACGCTTAAGCTCAATACCGGCCGGATAC
>DATLVC010000284.1:0-6976 GCA_035577685.1 Micropepsaceae bacterium
GGAGCCGTATCGGATGTTCACCTCCCGGGCGGAATACCGGCTGACCTTGCGAGCGGATAATGCCGATCAGCGCCTGACCGGGCTTGGTATCCAGATGGGCCTCGTTGGAAAGGAGCGCCAATCAGTCTACCGCCAAAAACTAGCGCAGCTTGGAGCCGCGCGCGCCTTAACCGGCACTTTGACCTTAACCTCCAACGAAGCAGCCTGCCGCGGCATTGTCGTCCGGCAAGATGGGGCACGCCGGAATGCAAGCCAATTGTTGTCGCTTCCCGAGGTGGATGTCGCGAGGCTGACTGCAATCTGGCCGGAGCTCGGCCAATTCACGCCCGATATTGTCGAGCAATTGGAGATCGACGCGCATTATGCCGGCTATCTGGGCCGGCAAGAGGCGGACATCATTGCCTTCCGGCGCGATGAATCCCTGACCATCCCCGTCGATTTCGAATACAGCACCGTCGCGGGTCTTTCGACGGAATGCAAGGTGAAATTGTCGGCCATCCGGCCGCTCACGCTGGGGCAGGCCGCGCGCATTGACGGCATGACTCCGGCCGCCCTCACGCTGGTGTTGGCCCATATCAAAGCCGGTTCAGCGCGACAGCATGCCGCCGGATAACGGGGCGGCATTCAGCCCCGAGGAGTTCGCACAGGCCGCTTCTGTTTCACGTGAAACATTGACGCGGTTGAAAACCTATGCCGCGATGCTCGAGGATTGGAACGCGCGGCACAATCTGGTCTCCGCCGCTTCGATGGCCGAGCTCTGGCGCCGGCATTTCTGGGATTCGGCCCAGCTCGTACCTCTCATCCCAAAGGCGGCAAATTCGCTGGTGGATCTCGGCAGCGGCGCGGGTTTCCCCGGCCTCGTGCTGGCCGAGCTGCTGCGCGACAGGACCGGCTTCAAGACGGTGCTCTATGAAGCCACGGGGAAAAAATGCCGGTTCCTGGAAGCGGTCGCAGAGCGCCTGAACCTTCGTTGCGAAATCCGCCCGTCTCGCATCGAAGACGCGCCGCGCGAGCGCTTCGACGTCGTCACGGCGCGCGCTTTTGCGCCTTTGGACAAACTTCTTACCTATGCACAGAGGTTTTGGGGTAAAGGCACCATCGGGCTGTTCTTGAAGGGACAAAATCTTGAGGCTGAATTGACGCAAGCCCATAAATCTTGGAAGATGACATTGGAAAGGCACCCTAGCCGGTCTGATGCCTCCGGTGTTGTCCTCGAAATCCGGGAGTTGCACCGTGTCTCTGAGCGAAAACACAGCCGTCCCTGAGAAAAAACGGCCCCGAGTCCTGGTGATCGCCAACCAAAAGGGTGGCGTCGGCAAGACTACGACCGCCATCAATCTTGGCACCGCGCTGGCGGCGGTCGGCCAAACGACGCTCGTGATCGATCTCGATCCGCAAGGGAATGCCTCCACCGGTTTGGGCATTCCACGCACCGAGCGGAAGATCAGCTCCTACGACGTGTTGATGGGGGGCGTCCCCCTGGCCGAGGCGATCATCCCGACGCGCATCCCGGGGCTTCATATTGTCCCGGCGACCCAGGACCTGTCGGGAGCGGAGCTGGAACTCGTATCCGAGGCGCGGCGGAATTTCCGCCTGCGAGAGGCCCTGGCAGAATTTGCGGAGCAGGATTCCCCGTTCTCCTATGTGCTGATCGATTGCCCGCCGGCGCTGGGGCTCTTGACCGTCAACGCCATGGCCGCCGCCGATGCCGCCGTGGTGCCATTGCAATGCGAGTTCTTTGCCCTGGAGGGCTTGAGCCAATTGCTCAAGACGATTGAGCGGGTACGGGCTAACCTCAACCCGGCATTAGAGATTCAAGGCGTTATCCTAACAATGTTCGATAAAAGAAACAACCTATCGGACGAAGTCGCGCGCGATGTGCGCGCCTATCTGGGAGACAAGGTGTATCAAACGATTATCCCGCGCAATGTGCGCATTTCCGAAGCGCCGAGTCACGGGCTTCCGGCACTGGTCTATGACCTGCGCTGCCCGGGCAGCCAGGCCTATATCAAGCTCGCCGGCGAAATGATCCAGCGCGAACGGGCCCGTTTGTCCGGCCCGCTGGCAGCATGAGAGACGACATGGCCGAGGAAGGACGCCCGCGCAATCAGGCGAATCGGGGACTGGGTCGGGGATTGTCGGCGCTTCTGGGCGACGGCGAGCCGGATGCGCGCGAACCCTCCGAACCCTCAGGCCGCTCGCGCACCCTTCCAATCGCATTCCTGAAACCCAATCCGTTTCAGCCCAGACGAATTTTCGATGCGGAGGAGATGAAAAATCTTGCCGCCTCGATCGCGGAAAAGGGTGTGCTGCAACCGGTGTTGGTGCGGCCGATGGGTTCGCCCGATCATTACGAGATCGTCGCCGGTGAACGGCGATGGCGCGCGGCCCAGGCGGCGAAGCTGCACGAAATCCCGGTCATCGTGCGTGCCCTCAGCGATGCCGAATCGCTCGAAATCGCCATCATCGAAAATGTGCAGCGCGCGGATCTCAACGCGATCGAGGAAGCTGCTGCCTATCAAGAGCTGATGGGAAAATTCCAATACACGCAGGAGCAGGTCTCCGACGTCGTGGGCAAGAGCCGTAGTCACGTCGCCAACATGATGCGGTTGTTGAAACTTCCCGACAGCGTGAAGGTGCTCATCTCGGAAGGAAAGCTCACCGCCGGTCATGCCCGCACGCTGATCGGAATTCCCGATCCCGAAGCGCGCGCGAAAGAGATTGTCGCCGGTGCGCTGAATGTGCGCCAAGCGGAAAAGAAGAAGGCGCACGTCACGGGCGCCCGGCCGCGCAAGACGAAAACGAAAGATGCCGACACCAAGGCGCTGGAGCTCAGCCTTTCCAATTCCTTGGGAATGAATGTTCAAATCGAACATCAAGGCAAGGGCGGCGGCACCGTGCAAATCCACTATCGCGATCTCGAACAGCTCGATGAGATCATCCGCCGTCTGAACTTCTACGGCGAAGTGGATTGATTCATTCAATATTGAGCGTAACGCCGAACATGGCTAGCGGCGCGCTGCCGCCAATGCGGCTTGCGGATCGATGCGGCCATCATAAAGCGCGCGACCGATTACCACGCCTTCGATGGATGCGCGCGATTCGATCAGCGCTTCGATATCGCCGATGCCGCTGACACCGCCGCTCGCAATCACCGGAATCGAAACCGCGCGCGCGAGTGCTGCTGTCGCGGCAACATTTACGCCCTGCATCATGCCGTCGCGGGCAATGTCGGTGAAGATGATGGCAGCGACGCCGGATTCTTCGAATCGTTTCGCGAGATCGGTTGCCAAGAGAGCCGATGTCTCCGCCCAGCCTTCCACGGCAACCAAACCGTCACGCGCGTCGATGCCGACAGCGATGCGTCCGGGATAGTTTCGCGCCGCGTCTTTCACCAAGGTGGGGTTGCGCAGCGCCGCCGTGCCGAGAATCACGCGCGTCACCCCGGCCTCGAGCCAGGCATCGATGCCGGCCATGTCGCGAATGCCGCCGCCGAGCTGCATGGGAATGCGAATCGCGCTGCGTATGGCGCGGATGGTTTCGCCATTCGCCGAATGCCCTGCGAAAGCGCCGTTGAGATCCACCACGTGCAGCCATTCGAAACCTGCGGTTTCGAAACTTCGGGCCTGCGCTGCCGCATCAGTATTGAACGTCGTCGCCTGCGCCATGTCGCCTTGGCGCAACCGCACGCAGCGTCCGTCCTTCAAATCGATGGCGGGGTAGAGGATCACGGTTTCACGGCCGCCATCTTAGGAAGCGTTCGAGAAAGGCAAGACCTTCCGCCTGACTCTTCTCCGGATGGAATTGCGTGCCGGCGATATTGTCGCGGCCGACCACTGCGGGGATAGAGCCCGCATAATCGGTCGCGGCCAGAATATGCGCCGGGTTGTTCGGACGGATGTAATAGGAGTGGACAAAATACACATCCGTGCCGTCCGTCATGCCTTCAAACAAGGCGTGCGGCTGCAGCAGCGACAGCGCATTCCATCCCATATGGGGGACTTTCAAATGCGGCTCGGCGGGCGTAATGCGCACGACATCGCCGGGAATCCAGCCCAGCCCTTTGTGGCTGCCATGCTCGCGCCCGATTTCGGCCAGCAATTGCATGCCGACGCAAATCCCGAGAAAAGGCGTGCCACGTTTCAGGACCGAATCTTCCAGCGCCTCCACCATGCCGGGAATGGATGAGACGCCCTTCATGCAATCGGCAAAGGCGCCGACACCCGGCAGCACAATGCGCTCGGCCTCGGCGACTTGAGAGGGATCGGCCGTCACCACGATGTCGTGCCCGGTCGCGCCGTCCGCGGCGGCGCGCGCTAACGCCTTCTCGGCGGAGCGCAAATTCCCCGAGCCATAATCAATAAGGGCGACGATGTGAGACACCAGGCCAACTCCGCAAGCCGCCGGAGATATAGCCATGTCGTCGGCCCCGAACCAGGGGCAGAGTCAGGCTCCTGTGGCGACCAATATCGCTCCGGCCGCGATCAGGGCGACGCCCAGCCAATTGGGCGTGCTCAAACGCTCGCCCAAAATGAAGGCCCCAAAGAGTGCGACCAGAACCACGCTCAGCTTGTCGATTGGCGCAACACGAGCCGCGTCGCCCAGTTTCAACGCGCGGAAATAGCAAATCCAGGATGCCCCGGTCGCGCAGCCCGAAAGCACGAGAAACACATAGGTGCGATAGGAAACGGACGCCAAGCTCTGCCATTGGGATGTCGCCGACAGGATCAGCGCAAGCACGCACACGATTACAATCGTTCGCACGAAGGTGGCGAAATCGGAATTGACGTTTTCCACGCCGATCTTGGCGAAAATGGCGGTCAGGGCTGCGAAGATCGCCGAAAGAGCCGCCCAAAACTGCCAATGTGCCAAAAGCAGTTTCATGGTGTCCCCCGGCTTTCTGATCTAATCCGCGTCCATTTTCAGGGCGGCGATGAAGGCTTCCTGCGGAATGTCGACGCTGCCGAATTGGCGCATCTTCTTCTTGCCTTCCTTCTGCTTGTCCAACAGCTTGCGCTTGCGGGTGATGTCGCCGCCATAGCATTTGGCGGTCACGTCTTTGCGCATCGCCTTGATGGTCTCGCGCGCGATGATCTTGCCGCCAATCGCCGCCTGCACCGGAATCACGAAGAGGTGGCGCGGGATCAGGTCTTTTAGCTTCTCGCACATGGCCCGGCCGCGCGCCTCCGCACGGGTGCGATGCACGATCATGGAGAGCGCATCCACCGGCTCCGCATTGACCAGGATGGACATCTTGACCAGCTCGCCCTCGCGGTATTCCTCGATGTGATAATCGAAGCTGGCATAGCCGCGGGACACCGATTTCAGCCGATCATAAAAATCGAACACCACCTCGTTCAGCGGCAATTGATAGACCAGCATGGCGCGACTGCCGGCATAGGTCAGCTCCACCTGGCGGCCGCGGCGGTCTTCGCACAGCTTCAGCACCGAGCCCAGATGCTCGTCGGGCACCAGGATGGTCGCCTTGATCCAGGGCTCCTCAATGAAGGCGATGCGCACCGGATCGGGCATGTCGGCCGGATTGTGCAGCTCCAGCATGGAGCCGTCGGTCAGATGGATGCGATAGATCACCGATGGCGCGGTGGCGATCAGGTCGATGCCGAACTCGCGGTCGAGCCGTTCGCGGATGATCTCGAGATGCAGCAGACCCAGAAAGCCGCAGCGGAATCCAAAACCGAGCGCGGCCGAGGTCTCCGTCTCATAGGTGAAGCTCGCATCGTTCAAATGCAGCTTGCCCAAGGCTTCGCGCAATTGCTCGAACTCGGCGGCGTCCACCGGAAACAGGCCGCAGAACACCACCTGCTGTACCGGCTTGAACCCGGGCAAAGGCTCGGTCGCGCCGCGTTTCTCATCGGTGATGGTGTCGCCGACCTGCGTGTCGGCCACCTGCTTGATCGCGGCGGTCAGGAAGCCGACTTCGCCGGGGCCGAGGCTTTCGGCCATTTCCTGCTTCGGCGTGAAGACGCCGACACGTTCCACCTGATAGGCGGCGCTGGCCGCCATCATGCGAATGCGCTGGCCCTTCTTCAATTCGCCGTCGACAACGCGGACCAGTACGACCACGCCGAGATAGGGGTCGTACCAGGAATCGATCAGGAGCGCCTTTAAGGGTGCATCCTGCACACCCTTGGGCGGGGGAAGCTTGTGAATGACCGCTTCCAGCACGGCCTCGATATTGAGGCCGGTCTTGGCCGAGATCGGAATGGCCTCAGACGCATCGATCCCGATCACATCCTCGATCTGCTGGCGGATACGCTCAGGCTCGGCGGCCGGCAAATCCACCTTGTTGAGCACGGGGACGATTTCGAGCCCCGCATCGATCGCCTGATAGACGTTCGCGAGCGTCTGCGCCTCGACGCCCTGGCTCGCATCGACCACCAGCAGCGAGCCCTCGCAGGCGGCGAGCGAGCGGCTGACCTCGTAGGCGAAGTCGACGTGGCCGGGCGTGTCCATCAGGTTCAGGATGTAGGTCTTGCCGTCCTGCGCCGGATAGTTGAGCCGCACGGTCTGCGCCTTGATGGTGATGCCGCGCTCGCGCTCGATATCCATCGAATCGAGCATCTGGTCGTGGAACTCGCGCTCCGTCACCGCCCCGCAGCGCAGCAGCAGTCGGTCGGCCAGCGTGCTCTTGCCATGGTCGATATGGGCGATGATCGAGAAATTGCGGATCAACGACAGGTCGGTCATTTCACCCTAACCACGCAGCACAGCCCCCGTTGCCTTGGCGACGGCGGCGACGATCTTGTTGGAGACGGCCTCGATCTCGGCATCCGTGAGCGTACGCTCCATCGGTTGCAGAGTGACGGCGATCGCGAGCGACTTCTTGCCCTCCGGCACGCCCTTGCCGGCGTAGAGGTCGAACACCCGCGCGCCCGTGATCAGCGCCTTGTCGGCGTTGCGCGCGGCGCGGACGAGCTTGTCCGCGTCGACGCCCGCATCCACCAGGAACGCGAAA
>DATLVC010000285.1:0-2991 GCA_035577685.1 Micropepsaceae bacterium
GCGCTTATATTGGGCGGCGTGCAGGCCTGGATCGTGGAGCGCACGGATACGCCGCTGCGATCGCTGGTGATGATCGTCTCCATCGTTTCGCTGGGGATTCCGAGCGTGCTCTACACGATTTCGTTTCTGCTGCTGCTCGGCAAGACGGGACCGCTGAACCAGCTTCTGATGGCGGTGACGGGGGCGTCAGAGCCTTTGTTCAACGTCTATTCGCTGGGCGGCATGATTCTGATCCAGGGAATCGAATATACGCCGCTGTGTTTTCTGCTGCTCTCCTCGGTGTTCCGTTCGACCGACGCGGCCTTTGAAGAAGCTTCCATGATGTCGGGTGCGGGCATCGCAACGACGTTCCGCCGCATCACGTTCAAGCTGGTTACGCCGGGCATCGCGGCACTTCTCATCCTCATCTTCATCCGCGCCTTCGAGGCGTTTGAGACGCCGGCCCTGGTCGGGTTGCCTGGGCGCGTGCATGTGATGACCAACGACATCTATCAGACCATGCTCGATATCCCGCCCAATTATGGCGAGGCATCGGCCTTCTCGGTGGTGATGCTGGTGATCATGGTGTTTCTGCTGCGGCTGTACGGCAATTTTTCCAAGCACGCCGAGAAGTATCAGACCATCAGCGGCAAAGGCTTCCGGCCGCGCGTGATGCGCATCGGGCGTTGGCGCTGGCTCACCATGGCGGTGCTGGTGGCGCTGTTCCTGATGCTGATCGTACTTCCAATCGGCATCACGCTGTGGGTGTCGCTTGTGCCCTATTATGACGGCGTGAACTGGGAGGCGCTGGCGCGGTTCAGTTTCACCAATTTCCGCACGGTGATGTTCGAAACCGCATCCGCATCGGCGCTGGAAAACACCTTCATTCTTGGCATCGCGACGGCGACATTGGTGGCTGGGTTCACGACCGTGTCCGCCTGGTTGGCGGTGCGGCGGCATCCGGGGGCGTGGCTTCTGGATCAGCTGGCAAGTGTGCCTCTGGTGTTTCCGGCGATCGTGCTTGCTGTCGCGTTCCTGCAATTCGTCCTCAACGTGCCGCTTGCGCTTTACGGGACGTTGTTGTCGATCATCATCGCATCCATGGTGCAGTTCATGCCCTTCGGCATGCGCTATTCCTATGCCGGCGTGCTGCAGATCCATCGCGAGCTGGAAGAGGCGTCGGCACTTTCGGGTGCCCGCGCGGCGACGACGTTTTTCCGCATCGTGGTGCCGCTGGTCGCGCCTGCCGTGGTGACGTGCTGGCTGTTTATATTCCTGATGGTTTCGAAGGCGGTTTCGATTCCGCTGCTGCTGGCGGGGCCGGGCTCGCAAGTGGTTGCGGTCAGCATGTTCGAGATGTGGCAAAACGGCGTCGCGCCTGAACTCGCCGCGCTCGGCATTATTTGGACCGCGATCATGACGGTCGTCAGCGCGGGCTTCTTCGTGGCTTCACGACGCTATGGCTTGGCGGCGCGCTAGGGGAAATGCTTTTTCAACAGCGCGGCCACTTTGCCGTGCGTCGCGTAAAGGGTCTCGTCGTCGATGAAGTTTTCCTTAAGGCCGGCGAGGCGCGGGCTCACCGGCTGCAACAGCGTCAAGGGTTGAACCTCCTGGTTCACCGGAAAATATTGTGCCTGGGCAAGCACGGACTGCCCTTCCGACGACAGCACATAATCCACGAACAGCATGGCGGCGTGCGGATGCGTGGTTCCTTTCGGGATCATGATGCTGGCAACCGTTGAAGGCATAGGCTGCAGCACTTGCGCCGCAATGGGTGCGCCCTTGGCAGCAGCGATGACGGGAAGATGCTGCGCCGTTGTCAGTGTGACGGCATATTCGCCGGCAATCACCCGGTCGATAAGAGCCTGCGCGCTGCCCGGGAAACCAACCACGTTCTGCGTCGCGAGCTTCTTCAAATAGCTGTCGCAATCGGCCTCACCCATGGTCAGCATGAGATTGGCCACGAACATATGTGCGCCGGAATCCGACCCCACGCGCCAGGCGAGCCGGTTCTTCCATTTGGTGTCCAGCAGATCGGTGAAGGTTTTGGGCTGCGTGCCGGGCGGCACCAGTTTGGTGTTGTAGGCGGTTCCGTAATAGGAAAATCGCGTCGCCGCGGTAAGGCCCGTCGCATCGCGATATTGGGCCGGCGTTTTCGCAATCTCCGGCGAATGGAATTTCTGCAGGAACCCGCTTTTGATGAAGAGCGGCGCAAGCTCGCTCCCCTCCAGCAGATCGCCGACCGGTGGTCCGGCGCGCAATTCGGCGAGCGTCTTCTGGGCGATGTTTCCTTCGGTGCCGCGCCAGGACTGGATATCGACGAAAGAATATTTCTTATGGAAGCCATCGACGATGGCCTTCAGCCCGAGATTCGGAATGAGCGAGGAATAGAGCATCAGCCGCCCCTCGCGGCGTGCGCCATCGGCGAGAAACTTCTGCCGGTCCGGACCCTGGTAATCGAAGGGATCAGGAGCGGCGGCCATCGCGCGCGGGCTCGCGAGCGCCAAGACTGCCAGCGTGGAAAACTGCCTTCGGTCCAAATGCAGCATCGCCATTCCAAATCTCGCGGGCTGGGTTATGGTGGCACAAACCATCCGGGAATCGAAGCCGGACGGCGTGGGGAAGGGAATGGCGAAGAGTTTCGACGTCGCCGAGATCATCGGCGCACAGCGGTTCGGCGCATTTCAGTTGCGCATCGTACTGCTGTGCGGGCTGGTGCAGTTCCTCGATGGCTTCGACACTCAGGCGCTCGCCTATGCGGCGCCCGCGTTGCGCGAGGCCTGGCATGTCTCGCCTCAGGCGTTGGGCCCGGTATTCGGCTTCGGCGCCTTCGGCACCGGCATCGGGTCGGTCGTGCTGAGCCCAATGGCGGATATTTTCGGCCGCAAGAAAATCATGGTCACGGCGGTGGCGCTGTTCGGTTTGCTGACGCTCGCCACTGTGGCGCTTACGTCCATCGATCAGCTCTTGATCCTGCGCCCGCTGACCGGATTCGGACTCGGCGCCGCATTG
>DATLVC010000286.1:0-4429 GCA_035577685.1 Micropepsaceae bacterium
TGAAAGTTCTGGCGTCGTTTCAGGGCAATCAAACGCGTTTGCAGCCCGATTTCCCCAACGGCACGGGGGCCGTGTTCACGGGCGTGCAGTTCGCTATTCCGACCCATTGAAGTGCGGCACGCGGATGGGCGTGCGCATCCGACGCAGCCTATCCGCGCGTGCGAGTTCGTCCGCGTGTATCAGCGGTCCCGGTAACGGTCGTCGTCGCGCTTCACAACGACGTCGCCATCCGGCTGGACCACAACGGTCTTGTCCGATGGAGCATTGACGACGGTTGTTCTTTTGGTAGTGCCGCAGGCCGCGAGTACGAGCGGCACAAGCAGCAGCACGGCTATTGAATGGCGCATGGCGTCCTCCAATTCTGTTTAGCGATAAGCTCGCGTTGCAACGAAAACCGCTGGCGCCGGCAAATGTTCCGAGTCGTGGCAGGCCGTTGCTGTTGAAGGGAGGCCCTGATTGGCCGGGCCGGTCTAGGGCGTAGCGGTGGCGCAAGGGGGGGGCTGGGGCGGAAGGGATCGAACCTTCGAATGCCGGAGTCAGAATTCGCCCTGGCCTGTATTGGCTTATAGCGTGCAGTCCCCAGCCGTGAGGAAAACCTGTGGGTTAGCGCCTTCGCTCCTCGCGCTGTGTCATACTAATTTGAGGCCACCACGTTGCGTTTGGGTCCAAATTTGGGTCCAACAGATAGGTCCGTTCATGACGGCATTTCTTCCATTCACTACAACGGTGGGGAACGGCAGGAAATCGCCAGAGTAGGACATTCCGCGCAATGATCCACCATGTTGAGCTTGCGCTGCACCCAGGTAATTGGCCTGTCCTCGTCGCTGCCCGTTCTTATTGGCTTACCTTGCATGCGGAAACAGCCGTTTAGAAATCCGGCTTGTCCGCTTGTGGAATCGGAGCGAGACCCTGGTTGAAAAAATCCTGATTGTTTTCGGCACAGAGCATTTCATGGAGCGGCACTTCCGTCTCACGCTGGTCGCGTCTGTACCTCGTAACCGCCTCCCACGGCATCGTGAAAGCACCGGGGTCCTCGACGTGAATCTTGGCCTCCAGTCCCTGGCCGCCGTTAACGAGTTTGAATCGCTCGACCACGTGCAGCCGGGTCGTATGTGGCGTACGGAAATTGTCGACGTAGGACTTGTCGCTCAAACCTATGGTATCGACCACCAGGGTGTCGCCGTTTTCATAGTGCCCGACGGATTCGCCGTACCAAGAAGGTTTGGGGTTATTGCTGTGGGGCACGTTCAGATAGATATGGCGTAGCTGAAAGTCCTGCCCCCAAACCATCACTACCTCTTTCGCAGCCTGAATGAAGAATATCGGGTGAACCGGGTAGAGCAGAAAACCAGGAACACCATGAGGCCAACAGCGTGCGCGTGCAGTGAACGCAACTTTCCCGGCGAGCACCTCTTCGTTGTCCTTTCTCATTTGCGCCACGACCCAAGGCTGCAGGATTGGATTGCTGAGATCCCCAACCTTGAAGGGTCTCGGGTTTCCCGGCGTCACCATAAATCGCCCGGGGGGCTTTATGGTCGTGTCGAAAACGACCGGACCTGGTCCCGTATCGGGAGGAAGAAATTCGTCGCCGTCGCCCGCTTTCAACCAACCCATCATGCTCGATGGTGAGAAATCGGGTATGGCATCGGCTTGCGGGGAAACGGCTTGGCCTTGTGCCGGCATAAATGCCGCGGCTGCGCAAAATAGGCTCACGTAAATTGCACGCGCCGCGGCGCGCCTTCTTGCGCAGCGCGTACGCGGGAATGTGGTCATAACGGGCATCCTCTTCCTCGTTCGCGTTCCGACAGTTTCGCAGCGGCAAATTCGTGAGTCAAAAAACATGCAAACAATTTACACTTGCTCGGGAGCCGCGTGACATGACCGGATTGGGTCAGAACCGGTCGTTCTCGGCACAGCGCCGGAAGGTCCGCTTTTCACGACAACGGACATTTCACATACTGATCGCGGTCACCCAATCGCGCCGTCGGCCCAATCCCATCTTATCGAATGACATCATAGTACGCGGCGTTGGGATCAGCTTCACCCCTTTGCGGTTGCACTGCATGTATCGGAAGCACTCCGCGTTCACCTTACGAACTGCGTAGACTCGCCTTTCCATAACTTATCGCAGGTCTGGACCGCCAGCCGGACCGGCACCCGGGCGTGGCTGGGGCGGAAGGGATCGAACCTTCGAATGCCGGAATCAAAATCCGGTGCCTTACCGCTTGGCTACGCCCCAAAACGCGGGAGATGGCGGCCGCAATCGCGAACCGGCGGGCCGGGACCATACCGGCTGGCCGGTGGAGCGGCAACCGTCCGGGCGGGGGGATTTCGCGCGCTTGCCGCCCCGGGGTCCCATCGCTATAACCGCCCACCGGTCGCGCCGGAGAGTAGCTCAGCCTGGTAGAGCACCACGTTCGGGACGTGGGGGCCGGAGGTTCAAATCCTCTCTCTCCGACCATTCATTTCAATGAATTAGCGCGCGCGGCCGGGCCGGCACGGCGCTTTGGTTTTGCCAAGCCAGATCGCCCGGAGAGTGAAATCATGATCCCGCTCGCGCTGTATCTGGCCTTTGTGCTCGCAACCATCGTGGTGTTGCTCATTCCCGGGCCCAATGTCGCGCTGATCGTCTCGACCAGCGTCGTCCACGGACCGCGCGCGGGCCTCATGACGGTCGCCGGGACGAGCCTGGCCATGCTGCTGCAATTGGCGCTGACGGTCACCGGAATGGCCGCGCTGCTCACCATTTCGGCGGAGGTGTTTTCGGTGCTCCGCGCCGTCGGCGTGGCCTATCTCCTGTATCTCGGCATCCGCACCTGGCGAGCCGCGCCGGTGGATTTGACCACGATGCCCCCGCCGCAGCCGGGCGCACCCGCGATATTCTTCCGGGGCCTTCTGGTCTCGCTCACCAATCCCAAGACGCTGCTGTTCTTCGGCGCCTTCCTTCCCCAATTCGTCAGCCCGGCATCGCCGTTGCTTCCGCAGCTCCTGATTTTATCCGCCTCGTTTCTGGCGCTGGCGGTGATGCTGGATTCGAGTTGGGCGCTCGCCGCGGCGCGGCTCCGGTTCTTGCTGAGCGGGAACGGACGCTTGCGCAACCGGCTCTCCGGCGGTCTTCTGATCGGCGCCGGCTTGGGACTCGCTCTGACGCGCAAGAATTGACATGGCCATTCCGTTCGAGACGAATTTCGAAGCCCCTTATGAGCGGCTGGTGCCGGTCGGCCCGCGCATACGCCGGCTGCTGACCAACAATCCCGGTCCCTTCACCTTCAAAGGAACCAGCGTCGCGATCATCGGTGAGGGAAATGTCGCGGTGATCGACCCCGGCCCGGACGATCCGGCGCATCTGGCCGCCCTCAAAGAGGCGCTCAAAGGTGAGACCGTCACCCACATTCTTGTCACGCACACACACCGGGATCATTCACCCGCCGCGCGCGCGCTGAAAGAATGGACGGGGGCGCCGACCTATGGCTTCGGGCCGCATGGCGCGGGCCGGACCGAACAAGCCATCGTGGTGGAGGAGGGCGGCGACCGGGACTTTGTGCCGGATATAAAGGTCACCGACGGCGCGGTGATCGAAGGCGCGGGCTTCAGCCTCGAATGCGTGCACACGCCGGGCCACACCTCCAATCATATGTGCTATGCGCTGCGCGAGGAGAAGGCGCTGTTCGTCGGCGATCACGTCATGGCCTGGTCCACCACGGTTGTGGCTCCGCCCGATGGCGACATGGGTGATTATCTCGCCAGCCTCAGGAAGCTGCTCGCCCGCGACGATGCGATCTATTGGCCGACCCATGGCGGGCCGGTGCGCGATCCGAAGAATTTCGTGGCCGCCTATCTCGCGCATCGCCTCGCACGCGAAACGCAAATTCTCGCCGCGCTGAAGGATGGCATCGGAGGAATCCCCGAGATCGTCGACCGCATCTATGTCGGGCTCGATCCGTGGTTGAAGCCTGCGGCATGCCTATCCGTGCTCGCGCATCTTTTGCATCTGCTGAACACCGGCCGCGCCGCGGCATCGGGTACACCCGATCTGTCGGCGCAGTATCGGCTCGTCTGATCTCAGTCGCGGAAGGCTTCGGCAAAGACCGCGCTGTCCGCGAATTCGCGAAATTTCGCGACTTTGCCGCCTTGGAAGGTGAAGATGTGCACCCATTCGGATGCCGGCTTGCGCCCGTTCTTCTTCAGCGTCATCGCAAAGTGCCCGAGCACGAACACCTTGTCCCGGTCGGCATAGAATTCGCGCGGCGAGAATTCGTCGAAGTCCTGTGTCTCGGCCACGATGTGAAAAAATTCCCGCACCGCGGCCTTGCCCTTGCGCAATCCGAAGAGGGGGTACAAATCTTGTCTGCGGCCTCCGGACTCCCATTCCACATCGGGCACGCACGCATCGATAAGCGTGTCGATCTCACCGCGTCCGAAAGCGGCA
>DATLVC010000287.1:0-2064 GCA_035577685.1 Micropepsaceae bacterium
CTCCGTGGTTCTGGAAGGCATGGCCGAACCACTCGCGGCCAAGATCACCCATGCGATTTCCATCCCCACTATCGGCATCGGCGCCTCGCCCGAATGCGACGGTCAAATCCTGGTGATGGAGGATATGCTGGGGCTGAACCCGCATCCGCCCCGTTTTGTGCGGGAATATGCCCATTTGGGGCCGGATATCGAGGCGGCAGTGACCTCCTATGCCGCCGATGTGCGCAGCCGACGTTTCCCCGGCAAGGAGAACGTCTATGCCATGCGCAAAGCCGCCAAGACCGTATAGGTTTGCCAGCCGCCGCGCCCCGCGCTAAGCATTCCAGCGTTGGGTCGTGCTTGTGCGTGGCCCTTTGGTCTCAGCCTTCGGCAAGCCGAAGCCATGGGGCTTTTTTCCGCTCTCATGGCTCGAACGGGTCGAAGTCTGAGGCAAAGTTTGAGGATTCGGATTCGTGAGCGACATCTTCCAGGAAGTCGAAGAAGACGTACGCCGAGAGCGATACGAACAGATTTGGAAGCAGTACGGCAATTACATCATGATCGCCGCGGTTCTGCTGGTCGCCGGGGTCGCGGGCTATCAGGCCTGGAGAGGTTACGACCTGTCGCAGCGGCAGAAGATATCCGACCGTTTCCGCGCCGCCAGCCAAACGGCGCAAACCGGCAACGCTCCCAAAGCCGAAGCCGATTTTGCCGCGCTGGCGAAGGATGCACCCTCGGGTTACGCGATCCTCGCAAAATTCCATCTTGCGAGCGCCGATCTTGCGCAAGGCAAGCGCGATGCCGCGGTCGCGCTCCTGCGCGAGTTGACCACGTCCTCCGATCCGATTGTTTCGAGCACAGCACGGCTCAAGCTCGCCTGGATCATGGCCGATGCTAGCCCCAAGGCGGAAATCGTGACCCTGTTGCAGCCGCTGACCGCCGATGACAGCCCCTGGCGCTCCGCGGCCGGTGAAGTGCTTGCCTATATCGATCTGAAAGACGGCGGTCGCGCGCAAGCGCTGGCCGAATATCAGAAGCTTGCCCAGGATAATAGCGCGCCTGCCAGCCTGCGTCAGCGCGCGGCGGGCATTGCCGAATATCTGAAGGCCAATCCCGATGCGGGTATCGGGGCAACGACGGCGACGCCGCCCTCGCTACCCAGTCTTGGCGCATCCGCACCTGCCATTTCACCTGCGCCGGCCAATGGCGCGACATCGGGCCAAGGAACGAAACCGAAATGACGTCGCGCATCGCATCGAAACTCGTTTTCCTGCTTGTCGCGGGCAGCATGCTCGCCGGCTGCGCGGACAGCTACAACACCGTTGCGGATTGGTTCGACCGGACGAAGAAAAGCAAAATCCAGGGCGAGCGCATTTCCATCATCGCCTCCGAACAGCAGCTGTCCTCCGATCCGATGTTGGCGGCCACCAAGATGGATTTGCCGCCGCCAAAAAAGAACGCGGACTGGCCCCAGCCGGGAGGTACGCCCGACAATGTTACGGGCAACCTGATGGCGGACGGACCGCTGGAGCAGGTGTGGAGCGCCTCTGCAGGCAAAGGCACCGACGACAATTCCCGTTTGACGGCGCCGCCTATCGTGGCCGGCGGGCTCATTTATGTTCTGGATGCGGAAACCCACGTTTTCGCCTTCGACGCACAGACCGGAAAGCCGGTGTGGGACAAGAGCCTTGCGCCCGAGGGCATGTCGGCATCCACGTCCTGGTACAATATTTTCGGCTCCAGCAACTCGATCAATCCAGCGAAGGGATTCGGCGGTGGCATCGCTTATGACAGCGGCAAGCTTTTCGCGGCCACGGGCTTCGGCAATGTCATCGCGATGGAGGCAAAAACCGGAAAGCAATTGTGGTCGGTCAATACGATAGTGCCGGTGCATTCCGCGCCGGTCGTGGTGGACGGCCGCATCTACGTCATCACCCAGGAAAACGAGACCCAGGCGCTCGACGCCAATGACGGGCACCGGTTGTGGGATCATCACGGCACGGTGGAAAGCGCGGCCATCCTTTCCAGCGCCAGCGTCGGGGTTTCGGGCGATACGGTCGTCGTGCCCTACAGCTCCGGCGAGTT
>DATLVC010000288.1:0-5336 GCA_035577685.1 Micropepsaceae bacterium
CGCCACGGCGCTGGCGCAAATCTGCGCGGCAGAACTTGGCGTGAATCCGAATGATGTCAGCGTCGTCGCCGGCGATTCGTCGGTTGTGCCAGTGGGCCTTGGCGGCTTCGCGAGCCGCCAGACCGTGACCGCGGGAAATTCCACCATGCTTGCGGCACGCGAGGTGGCCGGCAAAGCAAAAGCGCTGGCGGGTATGCTGCTGCAAAGCGCGCCGGATGATCTGGAGTTAGCGGACGGCGGCGTGCGAATAAAAACAGCACCGGAACGCGCAATTTCGCTTGGCGAACTTGCGCGCGCGTTGCGCGGCGGACCGGGCTACGCTTTTCCGCCAGGATTCGATCCGGGTCTGGAAGCCAGCGCCGCGTTCCGCATCGACCAGCTTGCCTATGCCAATGCGTGCCATACTGCGGAGGTCGAGGTAGATGTGGAAACCGGCGGCGTCCGCATACTGCGCTATTGCG
Organism: Micropepsaceae bacterium; assembly: GCA_035577685.1. GTDB lineage: Bacteria > Pseudomonadota > Alphaproteobacteria > Micropepsales > Micropepsaceae > CAIYRG01. Next base: position 462 of record DATLVC010000288.1, read on the forward strand.
CCCTTCACGATCACGGCGTTCAGGTGAACCCGATGATCGTCGATGGCCAGACGCGTGGCGGTATCGCCCATGGCATCGGAAATGCGCTTTACGAATGGATGGGTTATGACGATTCCGGCCAACCCACCACCACGAGCTTCGCGGATTATCTCATCCCGAGCGCGACCGAAGTGCCCACCATCGACAGCTTTTACCGAAGCACCCCTTCGCCGCTCAATCCCCTGGGCGTGAAAGGCGCGGGCGAGGCCGGGGTCATTCCATCGGCGGCTGCGGTGATTTCCGCGGTCGAAAATGCGCTGGAACCATTCGCCGTCCGTATCACGGAAGTACCGCTGAGGCCTTATAGGTTGGTACAGCTCATCACAGACGCACGTACAAAAGGTTTCTGATATGGCGAATTTCAAGCTCGCGACCTATCAATCGAAAAAGGGACCGCGGGCCGGAATCATTGTGGGCGATTCCGTTTTCGATGCGGCTGAACTGACGAAACAGGCACCCTACGAAAACGTGCTGGACATCCTGGAGGACTGGCCACAGGCAAAGGAAACGATCCGGGCGGCCGCACGAAAGACCGGCACCGGCTGGACTATCGCGGAAACCCATTTTCATGCACCCGTGTTATGGCCCGGCGCAATCTATTGCGCAGGCGCCAATTACCGTGACCACGCCGCCGAGATGGCCAAGCGCATGAATCGCGCGCCCGATGCCAATCCCAAATCTTCGGGCGGCAAACCCTGGCACTTTCTCAAGACCCCGCGTAGCGTGGCCGACCCCGGCGAGATCATCGCGGCGACCGGTTATTGCAAGAATCTTGATTGGGAAATCGAGCTTGCCGCGGTGATCGGGCGTCCGACGAAGAATGTGCCCGTGGAGGATGCGCTCAGCTACGTTGCCGGCTACACGGCGGCGAACGATCTTTCAGCGCGTGATCTCTCCCGCCGTCCGGAAGCTGCGCCCGGTTCGGCATTCTACTTCGATTGGATCGGCCAGAAATGCTTCGACGGCGCTTGCCCGCTCGGTCCATGGATCGTGCCTGCGGACGATATCCTCGACCCGCAGAACCTTTCGTTGAAACTCTGGGTCAACGACGTGCTGAAGCAGAATTCCAATACGGGCGAGATGATCTTCACGATCGCCGAGCAGATTGCGCATCTCTCCCGCGGTATGACGCTTTATCCGGGCGATATCATTCTCACCGGCACGCCCGCAGGCGTCGGCGCGGGACGCGGCGAATTCCTCCGGCCCGGCGATGTGGTGAAAATCGAAATCGAAGCGATCGGAATCCTCAGCAACAGGATTGCGTAATCACTTCAGTGAACCTTTGACCAACGGATTCTTCGGCTCCTTGAGTTCCGACTCGAGCCGAGCCGCCAAACGCTCATAAGTCTCAGCCAGCCGCAACAACGCTGCCCGGCTGGGTGGATGGGTCACATCCACTGCCACGGCGTAAATCTCTGCCGCATTTTCGCGATAGCGCTTGATGCGCTCCGCCGATTCTTCGTCCACCCCACCGCTCCCGTTAGCCCTCCGGGAGCCCGCCTGCCCCCCAGCAGCAGGCAATTGCACCGCCTCCTTTGACGGTAGTGCGATGCGCCATCGATCATAAGCGGCAATTCATCGATAGCAAGCTGCATTCACCGCCGGAGTTTATCCAGTGTCGGAGCGGGCCGTTTTCCTGCATGTTCAGGAATGTCCACCGGACCTTCTTCCACCGATTCATCGGGCGAAATTGTCGGCTGTATCGTTGCGTTTGGATTGGCAGGCGCGCGGGAACCCTTCCTTAGGGTGGATTCGCCCTGCTGCGCATCGGGATTGGTGATATAGGCATCGCCGCCCATGTGTGAATCTCCTTGTGCTGATTGAAGATTCAATCGCCGAGACGCGGTTTTGTTCCTAGCTGGGCCTTGTCTGTGACGGCGCACAAATGCGTTACCAGCGCGAACTCCCGCCTGATGTCATTTCTGTCTTGGCCTCCACAGCCTCATCGAGAATTGACGGGTCCTTGAGACGCGTGTCCTGCCCGCGGACAGGATCGGCGATCGCGTCCTTGAGGGTTCGCGCCAGCTTCCATTCCGACGCGGGGCGGATATAGCCATCGGCTTTGACTCGATCGAGACCCCAATAGATTTCGAGCCTGTGTCCGTCGGGATCGCGGAACTCCACCGCGATCTGTACCCCGGCCCTACGCCGTCCTTCGAAATCGATGCGCACGCCGTGCTTCTTCAAATGATTGCGCGCCAGGATCACTTCATCCAGCGTGGCCACTTCGAACGCCAGATGATTGAGTTCGACATTCGGCGATGGTCCTTTCATGGAGCCCACCAGCGCCACGCCATGATGATCTTCGTTGAAGCGCATGAAGACCATACCGCCCGCCACCATCTCGTCAGGATAGACGTCGGAGACTTCCAGCCCGAGTATCTCGGTGTAGAAGCGGACCGAGCGCTCGACATTGGCGCAGTTGAGCACCACATGGCCCAGCTTGACGATGCCGAACGGCAGCTTTTCGGGCCGCTTGTGCGACTTTATCGAGGCCGAATCGATTGCCATGCCAATTTTCTCCTGTCCGTTCTGCTTCTTCCATTGTACCTGGGCAAGGATTTAATGTCCCGCAAGCAAATCACCGGCAACGTTCGCCGGCCTAAGATAAGAAGCCATGACCCCCGATCCCATATTTCAGGCTGTCAATCACTTCCGGTCCGGCAATTACGATGCCTCGGAGACGATCTGCCTTCAGATTCTCGCAGGCGACGCGGACAATGCCGAGATCAATCACCTTCTGGGCGTCATCCGTTATCACCAGGGCAAACCCGCCGATGCGGTGGTTCTGCTGAAACGTGCGACTGCCGCGCCCGGTGCGTCCGCCGAAATGCACAACAATTATGGGGCCGTGCTGAACCAGTTGGGTCGCGTTGAAGAGGCGATCACTGCATTCAATCGGGCGCTCACCCTGAAGCCCAATTACGCCGACGCGCTGAACAATCTCGGCGTCATCTACCGCGACGCCAAGAACTCGGACGCGGCTATCGCGGCCTTCAAGAGAGCGGTCGATTTGAGCCCCAACCTGCCGCAGGCCAAGGCCAATCTCAGATCGGCCTATCGCGATGTGGTTCCGGCCTGGCACTTCGCCATGATGGACGACCGGGACCGCAACAATGCTTACGAGGCGGCGATCCGCCGACTCGTTCCGGGCAAACGTGTGCTCGACATTGGCACCGGTTCGGGACTGCTGGCGATGATGGCGGCACGCGCGGGGGCCAGCACGGTCACCACCTGCGAAGCGGTCGGCGTGATCGCGGATCGGGCGCGCGAGATCGTGGCCCGAAATGGCTTGGCGGATCGCGTGACGGTGATCGGCCGGCCGTCGACCGATCTCGTGGCGGGTCGCGACTTTCCCGAGCGGGCCGAGGTACTGGTCACCGAGACCTTCGCGAGCGGCCTGATCGGCGAGGGCATCCTTGGGACGCTCGAGCATGCGCATCAGCATTTGCTGACGCCCGACGCCGCCGTCATCCCCGCCGTAGGTTCAGTGATGGGATATCTTGCCGGCGGCGATACGCTGAAGGGCATGCTGTTCGTGGACCGTATTGCCGATTTCGATCTGTCGCCGTTCAACGATTTCGCACCGCCGGTCCTTGCCGCCTCGCTCGACAGCGTGCCGCACGAAGCCCTGTCGGATGATCTGGAACTGCTTCGCTTCGACTTCAAGGCCAGGAATTTCCCGATGGCGAAGCGACCGATGCAAGTAACTGCAACTAAAGCCGGGCTTTGCGTCGGCGTCGCGCAATGGATCCGGCTCGAACTGGATTCGCAAGCGACCTACGAAAATCGGCCCGCGCCCCACAGCGAATATAACGGCCACTGGGCGCATCTGGTGCACCGCTTTTCGAAGGCGGTTCCGGTGAAGCCCGGCGATGTCGTGTCCATCACCGTCCGCCACGATCGCAACCAGGTGAATATCGACCTGATGGAATAGGATTACAGCTTCAAGATCCGCGCGGCATTGCCCTTCAGAATCAGATCGCGGTCGCGCGTATTGAGGCCCAACACGTCAAGATCCTGCACCGGCCGCAAATACCCCATGTCGAGACAATAATCGCTGCCCAGCATCACCCGGTCCGCGCCCACTTCGGAGATGAGGAATTTCACCACGCCGGCATTGTGGCCGATCGTGTCGTAGGTGAAGCGCCGCATATATTCGCTGGGCGGCCGCGGCAAAGCGGGCACGTCGCGGCGCACCGCATAGCCATGATCCATGCGGCCGATCAGCATCGGCATCGCGCCGCCGGCATGGGGCAGGTTGATTTGCAAATTGGGACATTTGTCCATCACGCCGGCATAGATCAGATGGCAGGCGGCAATCGTGGTGTCGAAGGGATTGCCCAGAATATTGGCGAGATAGAACGGGTCGTAGCGTTTGCCGCCAACCGCCCCATTCGGGTGCAGGAACACCGGCAATCCCAGCGCTTCGATGCGCAGAAACACAGGCAGGAATTCCGGGTCGGAGAAATCGCGGCCCTCGATATTGCAGCCGAGATACACGCCGCGCATGCCGGGCAGCTTCGAGGCGCGGTCCAGCTCGTCCAGCGTGCGGTCCCTGTCCATCATGGGCAGCGCCATCAGCCCCACGAAACGATCCGTGTACTGAATATGCGCCCGGCTGGTGCCGTCGTTGAAGGCGCGCGCGAGCTTCAGCGCATAATCGGGCGGGCCGAAATAGGGCATCGGCCGCGTCAGCGACAACGCGTGGACTTGAACCCCTTGCGCATCCATATCGGCGAGGCGCAATTTCAAATCGGTGAATTTCGCCGGAAACGGCCCCCCGGAAAATCCCGGCGCCTTCAGCATGTAGCCGGCCGGTGTCTCGGTGTAGAT
>DATLVC010000289.1:0-4775 GCA_035577685.1 Micropepsaceae bacterium
CGGCCAACACTTGAACAATGTTGTGATCTACGCACCCTGTTTTCACGGCGGCGAACTGGTGGGCTTTGCCGCCAATCGTGCCCATTGGGTGGATATCGGCGGCATGCGCCAGGGGTTCGGCTCCGTCGCGACGACGGAAATCTTTGGCGAGGGCCTGCAGTTGCGCTCGCTGAAAATCTACGATGCGGGCGTGCGCAACGAGACGCTCTGGCAAATCCTGCGCGACAATATCCGCTTTCCCGACGCGAGCCTTGGCGACCTCCGCGCACAGATTGCTGCCTGTCAGGTCGGGGCACAGCGTTACGCGGAACTGCTCGCACGTTATGGGCGTGAAACCGTGGAAGCCTGTATTCAAGTTGTCTGGGATCAGGCCGAAGCTGCGGCGCGCCGCGTGATTGAAAACATCCCAGACGGCGAATATGAAGCCGAAAGCTTCCTCGACAATGACGGACGCAATCTCGATGTGCGTCTGCGGATCAAGGTCAAGGTGATCGTCAAAGGCTCGACCATCACCGTCGACTACAGCCAGATGAACAAACAGGTGGCGAGCCCGCTGAATTCCGGTCGCTCCGGTGGCTTGGCGGCCGCGCGCGTTGCGTTCAAGGCGTTGACGTCGCCCGATCTCGACGTCAATGAGGGGTGCTTTCGCCCGCTCGAAGTCATTCTTCCCGAAGGCACGATGCTCAGCGCCAAACCGCCCGCGGCATTGGGATTGTGGAGCATCGCGCTGCCGACCGTCATCGATACCATCCTGAAGGCGCTCGCGCCGGCCATCCCCGACAAGGTCCCGGCCGCGCACAAGGGCGATATGGGCGGCTGCTCGTTCTTCGGTTTCCGCGAGGATAATGGCAGCCGATTCCTGCTGTTGAACATTTTCGGCGGCGGCTGGGGCGGCCGTCCCAACGAAGATGGCGAATCCGCCAGCGTTTCGATTTGCCAGGGCGATGTCCGCAATACGCCAATCGAATTGCAGGAGATCAAATATCCCTTCCTTATCGAACAGCACGCGCTGCGCCCCGATAGCGGCGGTGCGGGCCTGCACCGCGGCGGCTTGGGCGTCACGATCACCTATCGCTGCCTCCAGAAATGCAAGGCCAACATCAATCTGGAACGCATCACCAATGCGCCATGGGGATTGCATGGCGGCGGTGAAGGGGCCGTCAATGTTGCCATCATCAGGCGGGCCAACGGCGAGGAAACCTCGGTTTTCAAGGAGACCGAGATCGAACTTGGCGCCGGAGACACCGTGACGTTCCTGACCGCAGGTGGTGGTGGATATGGCGATCCCGCCGAACGGCCGCGGGAAGCCATCGCCCGCGATCTGGCCGAGGGTTTCATATCGCCCACCGGCGCGAAATCCTATGAAGCGGGAGTCCGGCCGTGAGCGGTACCATCGCGGCCGCGCGCCGAAATCGCCTCGCCGAAGCGATGGCCGAAGACGGCGTGGATTTGCTTGTCGTCTATGGCAATGCCTGGCAGGGCGATTATCTGCGCTATGCGACGGATTATGGCATTCTGGAAGGCGAAGGCCTTGCCGTCATCCGCGGTGACGGAGCGGTGAGTTTGTTCCTCGACTCGCCGCTGGAAGCGGATCGCGCCGCGGTCGAAAGTCCCGGTATTGAGACGGTCTATGCGCCGGACATGCTGGCGCAGGTGGAAGCGCTTCTGGAACGCTCCCGCAATTCGCGCATCGGGACATCGCCGAAACGGCTGATGCCGCAACGTCTCGCCGCGCGTTCCAACGATTTGGGCATCGCGGATCGCACGGCGATGATGGATCGGCTGCTGATGAAGAAGCTCGACTGCGAAATCGCCGCTATCCGCGCGGCGGCGCATGTGGCCGACGCGGGCTATGCCGTCTTCAAGAATGCGGCACGCGCAGGCCGCCCCGATTACGAGCTTGTCGCGGAGGTCGAGGCCTTCTTCCGGGCGCACGGCGTCGACGACAATTTCATGATCATTGGCGTGGGCGGCAAAGAAGTGCGGGGTATGGCGCCGCCGACAGGCAGGAAGCTCAAAGAGGGCGATCTCGTCACGACCGAACTGACACCTTGCGTCGACGGATATTACATCCAGATCTGCCGCACGCTGGTGATGGGCGAACCGAGCGCGGATCATCATGCAGCGTTCGATGTCTATCGCGACGCGCTGGAGGCCGGCGTCGCTGCGGTCAAGCCGGGAATTACGGCCGCCGACATCGCGTTTGCTGAAAACGAAATCTTTCGCGCCCATGGACTCGGCGAATATGTCACCGATGCCTATACGCGGGTGCGCGGCCACGGCCTCGGGCTGTTTGCCGACACCAAGCCGCATATTCTTGAAAATGTGACGACGCGGATCGAAGAAAACATGACCCTGATCGTCCATCCCAACACCTATCATCCTGCCGTCGGTTACATGGTCCTCGGCGATGCGGTGATCGTGACGCCTGGGGGCGCGGAAATCCTCACCAAGACGCCGCGCGAATTGTTCGCCGTGCCGGTCCATTAGGAGAACGTCATGCGACGCGGGCTGATGGCATGGGATGCCGACGAAATCCCGATTGCCGCGTTGAAAGGGCGGGTTCAGCGGCTGCAGACCGGCATGGCTGCGGCTGGCTATGACGCGCTGATCCTCTATACGAATTTCGTCCGTTCCGCCGCGGTGTCATACCTCACCGCGTTCTCACCCTATTGGGCGGATGGCGTGCTTCTTGTGCCGGCCCATGGCGAGCCGTTGTTCGCGACCACGCTCTCCAAGCGCGTCGGCAACTGGATTCAAACCGTCAAACCGGTTGGCGATCTTGTCACTTCGCCGACGCCCGGCACGGTGCTGGCGCAGCGTCTGGCGGCGGGTGGCGATATCCGGCGTGTAGCCATTCTCGAACGCGATGATTTTCCGGCGGGGCTCTACAGCGAAATCGCGTCGGCGCTACCGGGCGTCGAAATCGTCGACGGGACGGATGTTTTTGCCGCGGCCCGCGCGCAATGCGATGCGGTGGAACAGCGGCTGCTCGGGGCCGCCGCAAGAATCGCGGGCGAAGCGCTTGGGCATTTGAAATTCGACGTGGCGACAGATGTCGGGCATGCCGTCGGTGCTGTCGAACAATATGCGCGGCTGCAGGGCGCCGAAGAGACCTATGTGGCGATTGCCCCCGATTTGGATTCAGATCGCCGTTTCTTGCGCCTCTCGGGAAACCGGCCGTTGGGACGGCGCTTCGCAATCCGCGCAACTGTCGCCTACAAAGGCGCATGGGTCAGGCGCGTGCAAACCTATTCGGCCGATCCCAAGGATCGGTCCGTCATCGCCCGCGCCGACGCGTGGTTCAATGGCGTTCTCGCGCGCCTCGATATGAGGCGCCCGCTTGGCGATCAGACAGCGTCGGCAATTGCTGATCTTTCCGGTGCGCAACTCACCCACTGGATCGCGGAAGGTCCGGTCGGTACGCGCCCCCTCTCGGCAATCGCGTCGTCGGAAGGACCGGCCCAAACGGACGTCCGCGCGCCGATGACGGTGCTGACACTCGGGCTAACCATCGACGGGATGCCCTGGTGCGGCGCCGGTCTCGCCGGTGTTAACCGATGATCCTGCGGTCTTTCGCCGAGCTTCTGCTGCAAACATCGCCTTCGCCGGGAATCATCGGGCTTCACCTGAAAGACACCCTGGCGGCGTTCCTTGTTGGCGCAACGACCAGTGAAGGCCAGGCCCTTTCGCGCTTGCATGCCGGCCACGCGGGAGCAGCCGAGCTGGCGGCAGTCACCGCGGCCATCGTCCGGCTTTCCGAATGCGACGACATCCATCTCGAATCCTGCGTGACGCCCGGCGCGGTGGTCATACCCGTCGCGTTGGCATTCGCCGGCAGAAGCGGCGAGGACGATTTCAACCGCGCGGTAGCAGCCGGTTACGCCGCCGGTTTGCGCCTCGGTATCGCCGTTGGCGGTGCGAAGGCGCTTGGGGGTGGCGTGTGGCCGACGCTTCTTGCCGCGCCGTTGATGGCAGCGGTCACCGCGTCCTGTCTCAGTGGTCACACTCCCGATCAGCTCGCGCATGCCATGGCGTTAGCGCTTGGCGGCGCGAGTGGGCGGCTTGGACGGCCTGCGGGCTCGCCTTCGGGCCGATGGTTCCTGCTCGGAGAATCCGTGTCGAAGGGTGTCCGCGCCTCCGTCGCGGCAGGCGAAGGCTTTCGCGGCGATTTGGCTCTCCTCTCCAAGCCCTGGCTCACGGCACAGGCAGGGCATGGTGACATCGACATCGCCGCGTTTGCATCGTCCGCAGGGCCGGCGCTATCGCAGGTGGGGTTCAAGCCGTTCCCCATGGCGCGTCAGGGCATAAACGCGGTCATCGCGTTGAAGCAGCTTTTGTCGAACGGACTCGATCCCGCCCTAATCGATTCCGTGGAGGTGTTCGTGCCGGCTGTGAATGTGGCACTGCTCGGCCGGCCGTTAGAGGACGGGGACCGGCTAAGCCGGCTCTCAAATTTGGGGTATCAGCTCGCCTGCGCGGCCCTCGCCCCGGAGAGGCTCTATGATTCCGCGCGAAAGGAGCCGCCAGACGCGCCCCTTATGGATTTCGCAAGCCGCGTGAAGGTCTCGCCATCGAGCGAACTCGAAGCCTATCTCCCCAACCGCTGGGCCGCGCGGGTTGTGGTCCGTGCGAGCGGCAGGAGCATCGAGGAAACGGTCATTTATACACCCCTGGATTATGAAGCCCGTAATCTCGCCGAAAGCTTAACCGAGAAATGGCGCCGCCTGCTCTCGCCGCGAGACATGGCGGATTTCCCTCAAGCCGGCGTTCCG
>DATLVC010000290.1:0-8642 GCA_035577685.1 Micropepsaceae bacterium
TCCCGCCTTACTCAGCCGCTGCATGACGTCGTTCGGCGTCAGCGGCGTTGCGATGTCCACATCGCCCACGCTTTCGCCAAGCAGGGCATTGCGCACCGCCCCGCCGACGAAGCGCGCTTCGCCGCCATCGACCTTCAGTGCATGCATCACGGCGCGTGTCGCCGGCGCGATCATCCAGGGATGGGCACCGGGATCGAGCCTGGCAATCATTTGGCAGTGGCCGGTTCGACATGGCCGGGCACGACGCGGCCATCCACCACATGGGGTGGCACATATTTGCCTTGCTCGCCGGAGCCTTCCGTGATGCCCCAGAAAAGAAAGCTCGCCGCCACCAATACCAGACCCGACGCAAACAGGATCGTCCAGGGATGGCGCGGCGCCGGCGCGGTTTCCTCGCGTTTCGAAAGCCGCCAATAGGCGCCATAGAGCGCGAAGGGCAGCAGGAACAACAGCATTTCAAAGAAAATGCGCCGGATCATCGAAGACCAAGCCTCTCCGACAAATTCACGATCATAGCTGCCGTCGCGCCCCAGATCGTATGGCCGCCATAGTCAATGGCAAAAAACTCGCGCATCACGCCCCCCCGCTCGACCGATCTTATCGCGTGGTTCTTCGGGTCCAGAATATAGGAGAGCGGGGCTTCGAACACTTCGGCCACTTCGCGCGGATTAACCGTGAGCTTAAAGCCGGGACGCAAAAATCCCACCACCGGCAATATGGCAAACAGCGTGTTCAGCGTCTCGTAGGAGTCGAGAAATCCCGCGATCTCCACGAGATCCGGGGAAAGGCCGACTTCCTCTTCCATTTCGCGCAGCGCTGTGCGGATTAAACTCTCGTCATCCGGGTGATAGCGGCCGCCGGGGAAACAAATTTGTCCCGCATGGGAGGGCAGATCGTCGGTTCGCCGCGTGAACAGAGCAAAAGGCTCGGCGCGTTCGATGATCGGCAGCAAGACCGCGGCCGGACGCAGCCCTCCCTCCGAGGCGCTTAATTCCGGCGGCGTGCGGCGCAAACTTGCGCGGATACGCTCGCGCGACAGCGGGTTGGAACCCGCCCCGCCCGGGCCGCTTGCCTTAATCCCTGCCGTCACCATCGCCAGCACTCCATGGGCCTTCACGGCTTTTTGTGGCGGCCCTCAGCGGGGCCGTTCTATGATGCTTGGCCCGCTTCCCTAGGCTGTTGCATGCGCGCCGCAAGGGTGCAACATGGGCAGGGGCAAACGGTCCATCCTCGGCTCCAACGCCCCGGATACAGATGCGTAAGGGGCGGCTATAGTCGTGCCAGGAAGACCCAGAAACCGGAACAGATAATTAGCGGAACCAGTGGACATGAGCTCAATAATTGGCGGCGCCGACGCGACGCAATTCAAAGGTTTTGCCCCCGGTGCGGAAAGCGCCGATGCCGAAGCGCTAGCCGATGAGCTGGGCGCCCGTTTCTCGGCCGCCCGGGACGCGATTTCGAGCTTCATTTTCGGCCAGAAGCAGGTGGTGGACCAGGTCCTGATCACGCTGCTGGCCGGCGGCAACGGGCTGCTCATCGGCGTGCCCGGCCTCGCCAAAACGCGCCTCGTGGATACGCTGGGCACCGTGCTCGGTTTGGACACCAAGCGCATCCAGTTCACCCCCGATCTGATGCCGGGCGACATCGTCGGTTCGGAAGTGCTGGAAGAGGACGAGCACGGACGGCGTACCTTCCGCTTCATCAAGGGCCCGGTGTTCTGCCAGCTGCTGATGGCCGACGAAATCAACCGCGCTTCGCCCCGTACCCAATCGGCGTTGCTGCAGGCGATGCAGGAGCGCCATGTGACGATCGCCGGTCAGCGCTATGACCTGCCGCGGCCCTTCCATGTGCTCGCGACGCAGAATCCGCTGGAGCAGGAAGGCACCTACCCGCTTCCCGAAGCGCAACTCGACCGCTTCCTGCTGCAGATCGACGTCGGCTATCCCGACCGCGAAGCCGAACAGAAAATGCTGATGGCGACGACGGTCGGCGACGAGCGGCCGCCGCACCGGGTGATCGATCCCGAAACGCTGATGAAGGCCCAGGCTTTGGTGCGGCGCCTGCCGGTGGGCGAGAAAGTCGTGCAGGCGATCCTCGGATTGGTGCGCTCCGGTCGGCCGGACGACACCGCAAGCGAAACCGTGCGGAATTTCGTCGCCTGGGGACCTTCGCCGCGTGCCAGCCAGGCATTCATGCTGGCGATCCGCGCGCGTGCGCTGCTCGAAGGGCGGTTTGCGCCTTCGATCGACGATGTGATCGCGCTTGCGCCTCCGATTCTGCGTCACCGCATGGCGCTGAATTTCTCGGCCCGCGCAGAAGGTGCGACCATCACGCAGGTGATCGACGGCATCTGCCAAGCCTATCTTTGATGTCCATCCTCCCCTGCGGGGGAGGCAGAAGGCGTGAAAGCCTATGGCGAACACGGCATATCAGCCTTTCGATTCCCGCCAGCCCGAACGGTGGGATCGCCCGCGCGAGGAAGCGGAGAACCTTGCCTCGGCGTTACCGCCTTTGCTGGTCGATGCCGAACGCCTGACATCGGGCATCTGGCTGGGCGTCCACGGCCGCCGCAAGGCCGGAATCGGCGAGACGTTCTGGCAATTTCGCCGCTACCGGCACGAGGACCCTTCGACCGCGATCGATTGGCGCCAATCGGCCAAAACGCAGCATGTCTATGTCCGCGAGCGCGAATGGGAAGCGGCCGAAACGGTGTGGTTCTGGCGCGACGCGTCGGCCAGCATGCGTTATGCCTCGCTCAAGGCCGTGCCGGAGAAATGGGAGCGCGCGACGGTGCTGTCGCTGGCGCTTGCATCGCTTCTGGTCCGCGGCGGCGAACGCATCGGACTTCTGGGCACCGGTGCACCGCCCTCCACCGGGCGCATCGCGCTGCGTCGCATGGCTCATCGTCTTTCCGAGCCCGACGAAGAAGAATCCGACCTGCCGCCGGAGCTGCACATCAAGCGCCAATGCGAACTTGTGTGGATTTCCGATTTCCTTCAGCCGCTCGATGCCATCGAATCCGCGATGAAGGGCCTCGCCTATAGCGGCGCGCATGGCTATCTGGTGCAGATCATCGACCCGGCGGAAGAAGATTTTCCCTTCACGGGACGTGCGCGCTTCGAGGCGCGCAGCGTTCGCGACACGCAAATCCTTGGCCGCGCCGAAACCGTCAAAGCCAGTTACCGGCGGCGCTATGACGCCCATTCCGAAGCGGTGGGCCAATTGGCCCGAAGGCTCGGCTGGAGTTTCCTGCGTCACCGCACCGATCATTCGCCGGCGACCGCATTGATCGCGCTGTATGGCGCCCTCGGCGGCGCGCGCGCGCAACGGGGATTCTGAGCCATGTTCGCAGGCCTCTTCGCCGGTCTGACATTCGGAGTGCCCTATGTCCTGTGGGCGCTCGCGGCTCTTCCGGTCATCTATTGGCTGCTGCGGGTGACGCCGCCCGCGCCCAAGCGCATCGTGTTCCCGCCGCTGCGTCTCTTGTTCGGTCTGAAATCTTCCGAGGAGACTCCGGCGCGCACGCCGCTGTGGCTGTTGCTGATGCGGCTGTTCGCCGCCGCTATTGCGATCTTCGCGCTGGCCGAACCGCTGTACGATCCGACGCCTGTGGCCCGCGGCAACGGACCCTTGGTGCTGGTCGTCGACAATGGCTGGCCGTCGGCCGCGCAATGGCAGACGCACCAGGCCGCGATGAACCGCGCACTCACCGGCGCCACACGCGACCACCGCCCGGTGATGATTGTCGCGACCGCCGAGACCGCGCCCGTGATCACGCAATTCCTCGATCCCGGCAAGGCGCTGAAGACGGTCGAGGATATGGTGCCGCGCCCCTGGCTGCCGGACCGCGCCAAGACGCTCGCCCAATTGCAGCAGATCAAGTTCAACGGCACGCCGCAAATCATGTGGCTGTCCGACGGGCTCGATCACGGCAACGCCAAGGCCTTCTCCGACGGCCTCGGCAAGCTCGGCAATGTCGATGTATTCCAGGACGAAGCGGACAAGATGCCGCTCGCCATGCGGCCGCCGGACAACGCCAATACCGGCTTCGGCATCACCTTGACGCGCCTGCCTGTCGACAATCAGCGCGAGGGCCGCGTCGCCGCGCTCGATGCGCGCGGTCAAGTGCTCGAAACCGCGCCCTTCCATTTCGCGCTGCGCGCCGGCGAAACCAAGACCACGATCGCGCTGCCGCTTGAGCTGCGCAACGACACGGTGCGGATTGCCGTGATGGCCAATGAATCGGCCGGCGCGGTGCAATTGGTTGATGCGCGTTTCCGCCGGCGTCCGGTCGGTCTGGTCTCCGGCGGTACTGCGGATTCCGCGAATTCCCCGCTGCTGTCCGATATTTATTACATCGAACGCGCACTTTCGCCCTACGCCGAGCTGCATAAGGGCACGGTGGATCAGGTGCTGAACAGCGGCGTTGCGGTGATTGCGCTCTCCGATATCGGCCGGCTGTCGGATGAAGAGCATGACCGTATCGCGAAATTCGTCGAAGAAGGCGGCGTGCTGCTGCGCTTCGGCGGGCCGCGCCTCGCGGCACAGAGCGACGATCTTGTGCCGGTGCGGCTGCGGGCCGGCGAGAGGCTGATGGGAAGCTCGATGACATGGGCATCGCCGCAGCATCTGACACCATTCGGCGACGACAGTCCGTTTCGCGGACTGAATATCGCCGGTGACGTCACGGTGACTCGTCAGGTGCTGGCGGAGCCTTCGGTGGAACTGGCCGACCACACCTGGGCGCGCCTGACCGACGGCACGCCGCTGGTGACCGGAGCCGCGAAGGGGCGCGGCTGGATTGTTCTGTTTCATGTCGCGGCAAGTCCCGGCTGGTCGTCTCTGCCGATTTCCGGGCTCTATGTCGACATGCTGCGCCGGGTGGTGGAGCTTTCCGAAGGCATGCGCGGCGGCGCCGCCGCAGCCAAGACCGGGACCTTCCCGCCCTTCCAGACGCTCGACGGTTTCGGCCATCTGGAGAAGCCTTATCCCGAAGCCACGCCGCTGCGCGCCTCCGAAATGGAAACCGCGACGGTCGGGCCGCTGCATCCTCCCGGGCTCTACGGCGTTCAAGGTGCTCTGATCGCGCTGAATGCGTTTGGGACGCATTCCGTCCTTCGTCCTCTGAATGTCGGACGTTCGCTTTATTCCTATTCCGGCAGCGCAGCTCAGGAGTTGAAATGGCCCATGCTTGAGCTTGCCCTGATCCTTCTCTTGATCGACGCGCTGATTTCGCTGGCCCTTCGCGGCTACATCACGCTTACCGGTCATCGCTATCGCAAGACCGCCGTGCGCGCCGCCACCGCGATTCTTCTGATGCTGATCCCGCTCGGCGCCATGCTGGTCGCGAGCCCTGTTCTCGCCGCGCCCTCGCGTGCCACCAACATCGAAGACAAGGCGTTGGAATCCGCGCTCGACACGCGCCTTGCCTATGTCGTCACCGGTGACAACGAAGTCGATTCCATGAGCAAGGCCGGCCTGTTCGGGCTTGGGCTCGAATTGCGAGCGCGCACCGCCTATGAACCGGCAGACCCGGTGGGCGTGGACATCGAGAAGGACAATTTGTCTTTCTATCCCCTGCTCTATTGGCCGATGGCGCGCACGGAGAAGGATCTGTCGCCCGCGGCCGTCGCCAAGATCGACCAGTTCATGCGCGAAGGCGGCACCATTCTTTTCGACACCCGCGATTCCCCTATCGGCGGGCTCGGCACCACGCCGTCGCCGGGAGAGTCGGTGCTCCGGCGTCTGCTCTCCAAGCTGGACATCCCGCCCTTGGAGCCCGCGCCCCAGGACCATGTGCTGACGCGGACCTTTTACCTGCTGAAGGAATTTCCCGGGCGCTGGAGCGGCGGCCAGGTCTGGGTCGAGGCTCTGCCGCCGGTCGATCCCAAGAACCCGCCATCCTCGCCCGTGGCCGCCCGCGGCGGCGATGGCGTCTCCCCCATCATCATGGGCGGCAATGATTGGGCTGCGGCCTGGGCCAAGGATGAGATGGGTAATCCGCTCGCGGCGGTCGTGCCGGGCGGCGAACAACAACGTGAGATGGCGATTCGCTTCGGGATCAATGTCGTGATCTATGCTATGACCGGCAATTACAAGACCGATCAGGTCCACGTCCCCGCGCTGCTGGAACGGCTGGGGAAATAGGAGCTTCATGTCGTCCTTCGGCATTGCCTTTGCGCCACATCTGCCTCTTTGGCTGTTGGCGGTGTTTGGCGGGATCGCCCTTCTGATCCTCGTCTTCTCCGTCTATCGCCAGGCGCATGGCGCCTGGGCGCGGCTGTTTGCCTTTCTCGTCATCATGCTGGCCCTGGCCAATCCCCTGATCGTGAAGGAAACGCGGGAGGGCCTGTCAAACATCGTCGCCCTCGTCATCGACCGCTCGCAGAGCATGGAGATCGGCACCCGCAAGGCGGATGCCGAGAAGGCGCTGGCCGCCATGCGCGAGAAGCTGAAGGGAATGAATGTCGAGGTGCGCGAGGCCGAAGTGCGCACCAACGCGGATGCCGGCGACGCCGGCGGCACCGCGCTGTTCTCCGCGCTGAACGCGGCCTTGTCGGATGCGCCGCCCGATCGCGTCGCGGGCGCCATCGTCATCACCGACGGCGAAGTGCATGACGCCCCCGATCCCAAGACCTTCCACCCCGGCGCGCCCTTCCATGTGCTGCTGACGGGCGCTCCCAACGAACGCGACCGTAAGCTGACCGTGGTGCGCGCGACGCGCTTCAACATCGTCGGCAAGGAAGCGGAGGTCACCTTCCGCATCGATGATTTCGGCGGCTCGCAGGCCGCCAATGCGCAGCTTTCGATGCGGATCGATGGGCAGGACGCGGGCAAGCGCACCGTGCCCGTGGGCAAGGATACCACCATCAAAGTGGTCGTCGCCCATGGCGGTGAGAACGTCGTCGAACTCGAAGCCGCACCCGGACCGGCCGAGCAGACGCTGCAGAACAATCGCGCCGCGGTCATCATCAATGGCGTGCGCGACCGCTTGCGCGTGCTTCTGGTTTCGGGCGAACCCCATGCCGGCGAGCGCGTCTGGCGCAATCTGTTGAAGGCCGACCCTTCCGTCGATCTGGTGCATTTCACCATTTTGCGCCCGCCGGACAAGCAAGACGGTACGCCCATCAACGAGCTGGCGCTGATTCAATTCCCGACCCGCGAATTGTTCGCGGAGAAGCTCAGCGAATTCGATCTGGTGATCCTGGACCGCTATCAGAACCGGGACATCCTGCCGCTCGCCTATTTCGACAATATCGCGCGCTATGTTGAAAATGGCGGCGCGCTGCTGTTGTCGTCGGGACCGGAATTCGCGGACGAATCCAGCATCTACCGCACGCCGCTGGCGGCTGTGTTACCGGCACAGCCGACCGGCGAAGTGGTGAGCCAGCCCTTCAAGCCGCAGATCACCAAGGCAGGATTCGCCCACCCGGTGACGCGCGATCTGCCCCAGGGCAATGAGTCGCCCGATCTGTTTTCCGATCCCGGTTCGACGCCGAAATCGGCCGATCCGGCAACGCCGGGGCCGACGGCATCGGCCGCACCCGTCCCGCCCGCGCCGGCACCCGCGCCAACGCCTGCGCCTCAGGTTGCTCCGGGCACGCCGCCCGCACTGACGCACACGCCCGGCCAGCCCGATTGGGGTCGTTGGTTCCGCGTGATCGCGGCGCAGAAATTGTCCGGCAACACCATCATGTCGGGCCCAGGCGATCGGCCCTTGCTGGTGCTCGACCGCGTACAGAAGGGCCGCGTGGCGCAGCTTCTGTCCGATCAGATCTGGCTCTGGGCGCGCGGCTACGAGAATGGCGGCCCGCAGGCCGAGCTGCTGCGCCGTCTTGCCCATTGGCTGATGAAGGAGCCCGAGCTCGAAGAAGAACGGCTGACGGCCGAAGTCGCGGGCGGCGAACTGCGGGTCACGCGCCAGACCATGGGCGATCATGCCTCCAATGTGACCGTGACCACGCCGACCGGGAAGGTCGAAACGGTGGCGTTGTCGCCGGCCAGCCCCGGCAAATTCGCCGGCCATCTGAAGGCCGAAGAATTGGGCCTCTATCGCATGAAGGACGACACGCAGAACGCGGTCGCCGCTGCGGGGCCGCTGAACCCGCGCGAAGTCGCCGACATGCGCGCGACCGATGCCGTGCTCAAGCCCTATGCGGATGCGACCGGCGGCGGCGTGCAATGGCTCTCCGAGGGTATGCCGGATTTGCGTGCGGTCGATCAGGGCTCGACGACGCGCGGTTCGGGATGGTTCGGTATCGAGCGCCGCGGCGCCTATCGCGTGACCTCGGTGGACAGCGATCAGCTATTGCCGCCTTGGCTCGCGCTCATTCTGGTATTGGCGGCGATCCTCTTCGCCTGGCGGCGCGAGTCGGTTTAGCCGCGCGCCAGGCTGCTCGCGGGTTTCGGTGCCACGCTTCGTTTCAGCGAAAGCACAACGATGGCTGTCATCGCCGGCGCGACCGACAGCACCGCCATGGGCACCGCGTAACCGCCCGTCGCATTCTTGAGCACGCCCACGACATAGGGTCCCACGAAACCGCCCGCGCCGGTGCCGAGCATGTTGATGAGGGCGATACCGCCCGCCGCCGCCGCGCCCCCGAGATAGGATTGCGGCAGTGACCAGAACGGGCCTTGCAGGG
>DATLVC010000291.1:0-8377 GCA_035577685.1 Micropepsaceae bacterium
AGCGCGGCAATGCCGCCCTTCGACGCGGAATAGGCTTCCGTGTTGGGTTCCGACATGAAAGCGCGCGTAGAGGCGATGTTGATGATCGCGCCCCGCGTTTTGTGTTTGACCATCTGGCGCGCCGCCGCCTGCGAAGAGAGAAACGCGCCGCGAAGGTTGACACCGATGACGCGGTCGAAATCGCTCGTGGTGAGTTTCAGAAAGGGGCCATTGGCCGCGATGCCGGCATTGTTCACGAGCACATCTGGACAGCCCAATTTGGCCACCGTCTGGGACATCCAGGCCGCAACGTCACGCTCGCGGGCAATATCGGTGCGGACAAAGATTGCCTCAACGCCGAACGCCTCCGCGTGCGCGGCTGCCTCCCGTCCTGCTTTCTCGTCCTGATCCGCGATGGAAATCGCATAGCCGTTTTCGGCGAAACGAAACGCGATACCGCGCCCGATGCCTTGGCCGCCGCCAGTGATCGCCAGAACTTTCATGCGCCACCTCCAATCCTCGCCCATGAACGCGCGAAACATCGATTGGTACTACAGCGGCGCCAAAAACAAATGGCGCGCGTGGGTCTCACGCGCGCCATCGCCATTCAAGACTGACTGTGGCCGGATTATTTGCCGGTGTAGTTCACAACCAGATCGCCCTGCGCGAGGACGTGATTCTTCATCGCCGCAACAACCGCCGCGCGGTCCGCCATCTGCGGATCCAGGTTCAACCGGGTATTCAGCGCGAAAACCTGGAAGTGATAAGGATGGGTCTGACCAGCCGGCGGCTTAGGGCCGATATAGCCGATGGCGCCGCGCACATTCTTGCCCTGGTTCGCGCCATTCTCGAGCGTCGCATCGCCCGGCACGTTCTGCGGCAGGCTCGTCGTCGTCGAGGGGAGATTGTAGATGACCCAGTGCACGATCGGGTCATGGCGGTTCACGCCCGAATCCTCGGTCAGCAGGGCGTAGGATTGCGTACCGGCCGGTCCCTTCGACCAGGAAATGGACGGGGACATGTTGTCGCCATTCTGCGTAAATTTGTCGTCAAGTTCGGTGCCGGACGAGAAGACGCTCGAGGTCACGAGCATCCGCAAGCTGCCGCCTTTCGCGGGGGCGAGTTTGGCCGCCAAAACCGGAGGACCATCGCCACCTGCGGGGGCCTGGGCATAAGCAGACGCGGCGAAGAAAGCGACGACAGCCAAACTACCTGCTGCCTTGGTCATGAACTTGCTCATTTGAATCGGTTCTCTGCATCGGGGTTGCGGGCGCGGCTTATAGCACGAGTGCAGGCCGCATCGACCAGTACCGTATGACGAGATTAATCAAACCTTCGTGTGGCTTTACGTCGCGGGAATGCGCAACCGCGAACTCTTGTCGCAGTTCGTCCGTGTGAAGACTGTCAATTGTGTGTCACGCGGGGAGGCCCGTCACACTTTGCGAAACTTTGCCTTATTGCGGCCTCATTTCACTTGAGGAGTTGATCACCGCATGCAGGCTGCGTGCGTACTCGACGGCGCCGCGAATATCCATCGAAGGTGCCACGCGCGCATATTCCTTGATGGCGAGAACAGCAGGTTGCGGCGCCTTGAGAATTTGCGTGCAGATACGGTTAACCGCTGCATCCAGCGTATTTTCCGGCGCGATTTCGCTCACCAAACCGAGACGCTCGGCGCGTTCGGCATCGAGCACGGTTGTTGAATAAGCGATATACATCAACTGCTTCTGCGTGACCTTTCCGAGAAGCGCCGACATGGCAATGGTCGGCATGATGTTTTCGCCGAATTCGGGCATTTGCAGCTGCGCATTTTCCGCGGCGATGGTGATATCGGCGCAGGTTGCGATGGCGCAACCGAAACCAAGCGCGCGCCCCTGCACGGCGGCAATAATTGGAATGGGTGATTCGCGAAACGCGGCGTAGCAGTTGAATACCACGTCGCGACCGCGGCGCACTTGCAATGCCTCAAGCTTCGGTGCGGCGGCTCCGCGCGGCGCCAACCGGCCGGTGCAGAAATCAGCGCCCGCCGCTTTCAACAGCACAAGCCGCGCGCGCTGGGATGCACCCTGCAGCAGCGCGCCCAAATGCGCGATGCCGGTATCGTTCAGCGCATTGCCATGTTCA
The DNA here is from genome assembly GCA_035577685.1 of Micropepsaceae bacterium. GTDB lineage: Bacteria > Pseudomonadota > Alphaproteobacteria > Micropepsales > Micropepsaceae > CAIYRG01. Next base: position 2,104 of record DATLVC010000291.1, read on the forward strand.
GGATTGTTGAGCGTGATGGTCAGTATATTGCCGTCGCATTGGTCGAGAATGTCTTCGCTCACGGTGATGCCCCCTCTATGGCGATTGCTGTTTCGAGTGCCGCAGTCGTTCGACTATGGTGGAATTCCATCACCGCGTCCACGATACGCGCACGCGCCGCTTTGTCGATGAGTGGCGCGGTGACGGCGTGAAATTTTTCGATCACCGCTGTTTCGTCAAGTCCGTTTTTCGAGAACCCCGGCGGGTAGACGATTTCGGCCATGATGTCGCGGTCCTCGCGCGTTTGCGCGCGGAGCGTGCAAGGAAACGCGCCGGGCGCGCGTGCATTCCATCCGGCATCGCGCCGCATGGTGATTTTCTCCATCAGCACTTTCACGTGCGGATCATGCCACCGCTCGTTTTCGAATTGTTCCGGACCGAACGCGCCGTCGAGGAGCGTCACCGCGACCAGGAACGGGAAACTGTGATCGGCCGCTTCGCGTGATTGTGGCCATGCGCGGGCCTCGTCTTCCTGCTGGCGTTTGACGATGGCGTAATCGGCCATGACGATTTCGATATGCGAGAGCGTTTCCGCGGGGCCGTTCAACATGGCGCGGAGTTTCAGCGCGGCCGCGACGGCACCTTGGGCGGTGTTGATGCAAGGATAGGCCTTCACATGGGCCCGCATGATGGCGCCTGTTGAGGGCAGGGCCTCGGTCAATAGGGACGGATATCCGCGCGCGAAGAGATCGCGAAGGCCGCGTGCGTCGTCCAAAATGGCAAGCGGCCCGGTGAGTCCGGCTTCGGCCAGCAACGCGGCCTGCACGCCGGATTGCGCAACCAGGGCATTGGCGATGGACTTGGCCGAGGAGATGTGGCCCGTTCTGACGATGGCCGGAGTGGCCGCGCGCGCCGCGCCGAACGCGAGCGCATGGCCAAGCTTGTCCTCGTCCAATCCCATCAGCCATCCGGCCATGGCCGGTGCGACGAGACCGGTGATCGTGACGCCGTCCCACGCCCCTGCGCGGTTCATCGATTTCTGCAGCCGCGCATACAGCTCATAACCGAGCACGATCGCGGCAAGCATCGCCGCTCCCGAACGGCCGCGCGCCGCGGCGAGCGCCAGCGCAACCGGGATATTATCGCTGGGATGGCCGGCGGTTTCCGGCTCGGCTTTGGAGGTGTCAACAGCATAATCATTGAGATCAACCACGCGAATGGCGACACCATTGAGAAGCACGGCGTTCAAAATGGATGTCCGTTGTGGGCGCCCGATCAGAGGACATTCGGTGCTTCCGCTGTCGTGCAGCACAACATCGGCAACGCCGCGTGCGACATCATCATGAAGAGCGGCAATGCCGCAGCCGATCGTGTCGAGCAGCAGCAATTGCGCCTGATGCATCGCGGCGGCGGCAACGTCTTTGACATCGTAATTATGGACGGCATGCGCCAGCGCACGGATCGTGTCCACCGTGGCGCTTTGTTCTTCGGGTGCCGTCATGGGCGTGAAAATCTCGCTTCAGGCCGAACGCTTAGCCATCATCGGCCTATGACCATTTGATAGAACGTGATCACGATCTCGAACACAATCAGCGCCACAATGATCAGTTCAAGCCGGAGAGAGCGTTCCGTGTCGATGATATCCGTAAACGCGGTTGCAGTTTCGGTGATAACGGCTAGCTTGCGGTTGAGCAATCCAACCCGCTCCTTGAGTTCATATTCGTCTTCGAGCCGACCATACAGGCGTTCCAGGTCCGGCCGGTCCCAAAGGACGTCGGGTTTTTCGGCTACCGCGACGCGTCCGGAAACGCGATGCTGTACCAGAAGGGCCTTGCCGATATGACGCAGCATCGCCCGCCGTCCGACGGGGGCACGCCCATGCTCTGCGAGTTCACGAGCCAAAGGCTCAATGACGTCAAAAACACTTGCGACCTCAGCTTCGTCATGGGCAAGCACCACGCTCTTAGCCAGGGCGTCGGAAATGACGAGAAGCCGTTCCGCGGAAATGGCTTTGATGCAAATCGTACCTCTCGGTGAGATATGATCTTCCGTATCGGCGGAAAGCTCGACGATGGCGGCCTCTTCGTCGCGGATCGCCAATCCGCCTTTTACGCGTCGCGCAATGCTCGCCAGGACTTCGTCCTGTTCAATCGGCGTCAAACCGATCAAAACGACAACCCCGTATCGAAATAGGGTCACTACCCCGCTTTTTCCCGCAGGGAATGCCAACGGGTTAGTCGACAAGACACGGTCGTGTTCGAGTTCGCTGGTGTCAACGCGGTCGCCGAGGAGAAGAGCCCTTGCCGTCGCGCGCTGGCCGATCAAAATGAGATTCGATGCCGCATCCATTGCATAAGCATACCCTGAAATTACGATTAAAAGACCGGATTGCTATGGCTTGGATGGTGCGGGTATCCATTTTAACGTCCACCCTTTGCCGCCGTGGCGGACAGCGTTAGCTTTGCATCGGACATTCAAGAAAGCGCGACCGTGATCCTTCTCACCAATGAAGACGTCGAACCTTTGCTTTCCATGCCGGAATGCATCACCGCTATCGAAGCGGCGTTCCGCGACCTCGGCAATGAGGACGCGGTGGATATTCCCCGCCAGGATGCCATCGTGCCGAACCCGCGAGATGGGGCAATCCACGATCTGAAGACCATGTCGGGAAGCTGGCCGGCTTCGGGCATCGCCGCCATCCGGCTGAATTCGGACATTGTCACCGGTCCGATCATCAATGGCGCGCCCCGGCGGGTGAAGCTGCACGTCTCCGAACCGGGCGGCCGCTACAATGGCGCGGTCCTGCTGTTCTCCACCGATACGGGGCAGCTTCTGGCGATGGTCAATGACGGCATGATGCAGCGCACCCGCGTGGGTGCCACGAGCGGCGTCGCGGCGAAATATCTGGCGCGGCAGGATGCGAGGGTCCTGGGTCTGCTCGGCACCGGCTTCCAGGCCAGCGGCCAGCTCGAAGCAATTGCTTCCGTGCGCCGTCTGGAGCGGGTGAAGGTTTACAGCCCCACCGAGGAAAACCGCCACCGCTTCGCCGAGCATTATCGCAAAAGGCTCGACCTCGATATTCGCGCCGTGGATTCGCCGGACGAAGCGGTTGAAGGCGTCGACATCTTGGTCACGGCCACCAATTCGGTCAGCCCGACGATCAATCCGCAATGGCTGAAGCCCGGGATGCATCTTTCGAGCATCAATCGCACCGAGCTTGCGCCGCAGGTGTTTGCACAGATGAACCGGCTGGTGGTGAATGCGCGCGAAGGCGGCAAGAGTTTCACCGCCCGCAATTCGCCTCAGATCGGCGGTTTCAATCAGAACGACCGCAATTCCCATACTGGCGTCTCGGACGTCTCAACGGTGCCGGAGTTGAAGGATATGGTGTCGGGCAAAGCCGCGGGCAGGGCCTCGGCCGACGAGATCACCTGCTTCCACAATTATCAGGGCCTCGGTCTGCAATTCGCGGCCATCGGCAGCATCGTCTATCGCGAGGCGGTGAAGCGAAAAATCGGGCTCATTCTGGACGACCGTTATTTCACGCAGGATGTGCATCCTTAATTGCGTTAACGGCGCGGCTCCCGGTGCATCCAGGGAAGCATCAGGCCGACCGGAACGATCCAGGCTGTTCCGGCGATCGCGTAATAGAGAAACGTCAGCACCGGGCCGGCATTCGGCAGAATGGCCACGCCCACGCGCATGGCGATCAGCGCATAAACCGCCAGCCAAACCAGGATGGCTATCGTGCCGATCAGTTTCTTGGTGCGGGGCGACAAAGCGGCCATTGTTTGCAAGCGGGTGGCGGTTTAGGGATGGGGCGAGCGAAGGTTCTAGCAGGTAATCGCGCGATGTCCGTTGCCGTTGTTTCCATGCCCGCTACCTCTGCGGTCCGCGCCGACCGCGGCGTGGGGCTGTGGCTGTTCGCCATTGCGGGGCTGATCGGGCTTATGGTCGTGATCGGGGGACTGACGCGGCTGACCGGCTCGGGTCTTTCCATCACCGAGTGGCAACCGGTAACCGGCGTCATCCCGCCTTTGAACGATGCAGCGTGGCAGGCGGAGTTCGCGAAATATCAGGGCACGCCGCAATATGAACTGCTCAACCGCGGCATGGGGCTTGCCGGGTTCAAATCCATCTATTGGTGGGAATGGACGCACCGGCTGTTGGGCCGGCTGCTCGGGGTATTATTCTTGGTGCCGTTCCTGTTGTTTCTGCGGCAACACCGGATTGACCGTGGAATAGCGATCCGTCTCGCCATCATTTTCCTCCTGGGCGCGGCGCAAGGCGTGCTCGGCTGGTGGATGGTGCAATCGGGCCTGACGGGTGCGCGTGTCGCGGTCAGCCAGTACCGGCTCGCCGCACATCTGGGCCTCGCCATGATCCTGTTCGGCTATGTGTTCTGGACGGCGCTGGAAATCAGCGGCACCCGCCGGACGCGGATTGCCGCCGCGGCACGCTTTGAGCCGTTCGCCATCGCGCTGGTCGGACTCGTCTTCATACAGATCATTCTCGGCGCGTTCATGGCCGGGCTCGATGCGGGCCGCGCCTTCTCCACCTGGCCGAGCTATGCGGGCATGTGGATTCCCGTTGGGCTTTACGATTTGTCGCCCTGGTGGATCAACCATTTCGAAAACCATGCGCTGGTGCATTTTCAGCATCGCACGGTGGGCTATATCGCGGCCGTGATGGTGATCTGGCTCTATGTCGCGGTGCGCCGTGCGGGCGCCGACAGTGCGGTCAGAATCGCCGGCATACATGCGGTGATGCTGACGGCATTACAGATAGCGCTTGGGATTTTCACCGTGGTAAGCCAAGTCGCGCTGCCGCTCGCGGCGCTGCATCAGATCTGCGCGCTGGGCGTGTTCGGCGCGGCGCTGTGGTGGGCCTATGCCTTGAACACAGGCGCCGCACGAACCGCGTGATACTTTATTCGGCCGGGAACGGGCGGCGATGGCTGCCGATGAACGGAAACGCCGGGGAGGGCACCAGCGCGAAAGCGCCATCGCCGATCCCGGCTTGAACGATCAACGCGACGGCCCACAGCACGGGAAGCTCCGCCCCAGCGGCCGTGAAGAAGAAGCCTTTGCGCACCATCCAGAACTGGGCCGCGCCCACGATCAGCGGCATGGTGTACAGCGCAACCCAGCGCGTGAGAATGCCGGGAATCAGGCAGATCGCGCCCAGAAATTCCCCCGACAACACATAGATGATGACCCAAGCCGGATAACCGGCCATTACAAGGCCGTTCCACCAGCCGTCGAAGCCGTCGGGGCGCACGTAGAATTTCCAGTACAGATGCAGGATTGCGTAAACCCCAAGCGTCACGCGCAACAGAAGCGCCGCATAGGGCGCTGTACGCTGGTCGATGGCCATGATTATCCTCCCGCGTTTTATCGTTGGGAGGATACAACCGCGGGCACGCCCGTCAACCGGGCTTGGGACCCATTCCCTGGTCGAGGTCGGCAATCAGGTCCTTGATATCCTCAATGCCGATGGACAGCCGCACCACTTCGGGGCCAGCGCCCGCTTTGATGCGGTCTTCGTCGGAAAGCTGCCGGTGAGTGGTGGAGGCGGGGTGGATGATCAGGCTTCGCGTGTCGCCGATATTGGCGAGGTGGCTGAAAATGCGCACACCATTGACCAGCTTGACGCCCGAATCGTAGCCGCCCTTGAGCCCGAAGGTGAAGACGGCGCCTGCGCCTTTGGGGCAATATTTTCGGTGCGTCGCGTAAAGGGCATGGCTCTCTAGACCGGCATAATTCACCCAGGCCACGCGCGGGTCCGATTGCAGCCATTGGGCAACGGCAAGCGCATTGTCGCAATGCCGCCGCATGCGCAAGGGCAGCGTCTCCATGCCGGTCAGCACCAGGAATGCGTTCATCGGCGCAAGGCACGGTCCGAGATCCCGCAAAGCAAGCGCACGCGCGGCCACGCAAAACGCGAAATCGCCGAAGGTCTCGTAGAAGCGCAAGCCGTGATAGGACGCGTTCGCTTCCGTCATGGTCGTGTAATTGCCGCTTTTGTTCCAGTCGAACGTGCCGGACTCGACAATGGCGCCAGCCAGCGAATTGCCGTGGCCACCCAGGAATTTCGTCGCCGAGTGCACGACGATATTCGCGCCCCACTCGAAGGGTCGCAGCAGATAGGGCGTCGCCAGCGTGTTGTCGACGATAAAGGGCACGCCCGCATCGGCTGCGACGTTTGCGATGCCCTCGAGATCGCTGATGACCCCGCCCGGATTGGCAATGCTTTCGCAGAAGATCGCGCGGGTCTTGTCCGTGACGGCGCGTTT
>DATLVC010000292.1:0-6864 GCA_035577685.1 Micropepsaceae bacterium
CCACGCCGGGCGAATGATGCAGCGTGGGAATGCCCAGCCGCTGCAGATGCGCGCCATCGCCGATGCCGGAGCGTTCCAGAATTGCCGGGGTTGCCACCGCCCCGGTGGAAAGGATGATTTCGCGCCGCGCCGATAGGACGCTTTGCGCCCCATTCCGGCGGATAAGCACGCCCGTGGCACGCGTGCCATCGAAGACAATCCGGTCCACCAGCGCGTTCGTGACCAGCGTCAGGTTGGGACGTTTCAGTGCCGGCTTGAGAAACGCGTGCGCGGCGCTCAGCCGCCGCCCCGATCTCTGGTTGACCTGGAAATAGCCGCAGCCCTCATTGTCGCCGCGGTTGAAATCCTCCGTAGACGGAATGCTGGTCTCGCGTGCGGCGTCACGGAAGACATCGAGCAATTCCCATGTGATGCGTGGCTCGTTGACATGCCATTCCCCGCTCCCGCCGTGAAATTCGGTTGCGCCGGAAAAATGGTTCTCGGATTTGCGAAAGAAGGGCAGAACGTCGTTCCAGCCCCACCCCGAAAGCCCCATCTGCCGCCAATGATCGTAATCGGCCGCCTGCCCCCGCATGTAGATCATGGCGTTGATGGCCGAACTGCCGCCGATCACCTTTCCCCGCGGATAGGCGAGGCTGCGCCCGTTCAGCCCGGGGTCGGGCTCGGTCTTGAACATCCAATCGGCGCGCGGGTTGCCGATGGCGAAAAGATAACCGGCCGGGATGTGGAACCAGATCCAATTGTCCCTGCCGCCGGCCTCCACGATAGCCACGCGCGTGCGCCCATCGGCCGAAAGCCGGTTGGCGAGCACGCAACCCGCCGAGCCCGCGCCGATTATGACGAAGTCGAATTCCGCATCCTCCTGCCGCGTCTTTGCCATCGCTTGCGAATCTCTCGCCCGTTTGGATGAGTCGTAGCTCACCTGGATTGGGTTGCACCAATGGGCTAGTTTCCCGTCCGCTGGTAGGGAGGGATCGGCGATGCTGCATTCAAACGGGATATCCCGCAGGACCGTATTGGAATGGGCGGCTGTGGGCGGGCTCGCCATGACAGCGGGCGCGTGCCCGGTTCTCGCCCAAGCGGCCAAACGGATCGAAAGGCTGGATCCGGCGCTCGATGCCATCATCTCCACGTCCGAACCCATAAGGGTGCTGGCCGAGGGCTATGGCGGCGACCGCGGTCAGGCCGAGGGTCCTGTCTGGTGGAAGGACAAGGACGGCGGTTATCTCCTCTTCAGCGACATCAACAATAACCGCCGCATAAAATATGCGCCGGGCCAGGGCGCCACGGTGTTCCGCGAGAACACCAACCGCGCCAACGGCCTGACGCGCGATCAACAGGGCCGGCTGGTGATCTGCGAGGCCGACGCGCAGCGCGTGACGCGGCTCGAGGCCGATGGCAGCATCACGGTGATCGCCAACAATTACCAGGGCAAGCGCCTGGGCCGGCCCAATGACGTGATCGTCAAATCCGACGGCAGCATCTATTTCACCGATCCTCAGGGCGGTGCCAGCGGGTTTCCCTGGGAGGTTTCGGGGCCGGGGGTTTATCGCGTCGCGCCCGATCTCGGCAGCATCATGCTGATCGCCGACGATTTTCTGGTGCCGAACGGGCTCGCCTTCTCGCCCGACGAAAGCGTGCTCTACATCGACGATACGCGGCGGCATCATATCCGCGCCTTCGGGCTGCTGCCGAATGGCGCCATTGCCAAGGAGACGAGCCGCGTCTTCGCCGATTTGAGCGGACCCGAGCCCGGCGTGCCCGACGGCATGAAAGTGGATTCGGCGGGCAATGTGTTTTGCGGCGGTTCCGGCGGTCTCTACGTCATGGACAAGACCGGCAAGAAGCTCGGCCGCATCGTGCATGGCGGCATGAACACCACCAACATGGCGTTCGGCGGCGATGATTGGAAAACGCTCTATTTCACCAGCCGCAATTTCCTCGGCAGCGTCAATGTGAAAATCCCCGGGCTGCCAGTCCCGGCGCACAAAGCCTGACGGCCCCTTCCGATTGGAGGACAAAGTGAAAACATCATCCTGGATTGCGCTTGGTTTTGCGGCTTTGTTGTCCGCCTCCTCCGCGGCGGCGCAGGCACCCAATTGGGTGACGGCCTGGGGCACCTCACAGCAGGGTCTTAGCGAAACCAAGATCAGCAATGCATCCTTGCGCATGATCGCGCGCGTGACGCTGCCGGGCGATGCGGTGCGGATCAGGCTCGACAATACATTCGGCAAGTCCCCGGTTACCTTCGGGCATGTCACGCTGGGCCCCCGCGTTCGCGGACCGGCGTTGGCTGTTGGCCTGGTCAAACCTGTCACCTTCGATGGCCAGGCCGGCATCACCATTCCGGCCGGCGGCACCGTCGAAAGCGACGCGGTGACTATGCATGTCGACGCGCAGCAGGATGTCGGCGTCAGCTTTTTCGTGAGCGGCACCGATGTGCAGCCGAGCCAGCACAACAATGCGCAGGTGACCTCCTATCTCACCGATAATGGCGCGGGCGATTCGACGGATGCCGCCGACGGCAAAGCCTTCACCGGCAAGACCACCGCGATGTATTGGCTCAAAGGGATCGACGTGCGGGCTGCTGCTCCGGCGCGCGCGATTATCGCGTTCGGCGATTCAATCACCGACGGCACCTGCACCACGCTGGATGCGCATGACCGCTGGGAGGACGTGGTGTCGAACCGGCTGGCGCTGCAAAATCCCGTCAAACTCAGCGTCGTTAATGAAGGCATCGGCGGCAACACGGTGATCGATGCCGCAGGTTACAATCCACCGGTCGGATCGCCCACGGGCGTGGATCGCCTCGACCGTGATGTGCTTTCGCATGCGGGCGTCTCTCATGTCGTGCTGTTCGAAGGCACCAACGACATCGCGCGCGGGGCAAGTTCCGAACAGCTGATCGCCGGCATGAAGGACATCATCGCCCGCGTCCACGCCAAGGGCCTCAAGATCATCGGCGTGACCATTCTTCCGCGGGCGAATGCCTATCCGATTGCCGGAACTCTGACGCTGTTCGACGAGAAGAAGACCAAGGTCAAGAACGAGGTCAATGCCTGGATACGGAAAGACGCAGGCTTCGATGCCGTCCTGGATTTCGACCGCGTGGTGCGTGATTCCGCCCACCCCGATCTGATCCAGCAGGCCTATGGCTGCGGCGACGGGGTGCATCCTTCGCCCATCGGCTATTTCCAGATGGGCAAATCGGTCGATCTTGGCGTGTTCGGCGCGCGATAGCGGCGTTCCCGCGTTGACGTCTTTGCTGTAATCTGCCCCACCAGGAAAATCGGGAGGTCATCATGATTGTCAGGTCCACACGCAGCGCGCTTCTGGCCGCTGCCGCCACCGGCGTGCTCGCCGCCACCATCGCGGCGCCCGATGCGAACGCGCGCGTGACGCGCATCATGATCGAGAAGAAGGCCTCTCCCGCGTTCAACGGAACGTCGTTCGGCAGTGCCGGGCAATATGAAACGCTGACCGGCAAGGCCTATGGCGAATTGGACCCCAAAGACCCGCACAATGCGATCATCACCGATATCCAGCTTGCACCGAAGAACGCGCGCGGCATGGTCGAATATCAGGCGACGTTCCAGATCGTGAAGCCTGTCGACATGTCGAAGGCCAGCCATCTGATGTGGCATGACGTGCCGAACCGCGCGGGCCGCGTCACCATCGTGCCGGCCGAGCGCAATTTCGGCGATGTGGGTCTTTCCAGCGGTTGGCAGGGCGATGCTTCGGGCGCCACCGCGCCAAAGGAAACCAATGATTATGTGGTGGTGCCGGTGGCGAAGAACGCCGACGGTTCCACCGTCACCGGCCCTGTCATTGGCCGCATCATGAACGCCAAAGGGATGGCATCGCAGACCATCTACATCCACACCAATCCGATTCCCTACAAGCCCAATTCGCTGGATACCAGCAAGGCCAAGCTCACCACCCACACTGCCGAAACCATGGACGGCAAGGTCAGTGGCGAGGCGGAGATCAAATCCTCCGATTGGGCCTGGGCCAAATGCGATGCCGACCATCCCTTCCCGGGCACGCCCGATCCGACGCAAATCTGCGTCAGGAACGGCTTCGATCCGAAGCTGCTCTATCAGGTCGTGTACACCGCGAAGGACCCGCTGGTGCTGGGCGTCGGCTATGCGGCCTTCCGCGATGTCGGCAGCTTCTTCAAGACCGCCAAGGCGGACGACATGGGCACGCCCAATCCCCTTGCCGACAATATCAATTGGGCGATCACGCGCGGACAGTCGCAATCGGGCAATTTCATCCGCGGCTTCCTGCATCTGGGCTTCAACCAGGACGAACAGGGCCGTCAGGTTTTCGATGGCGCTTGGCCGATTATCGCGGGCAAACGCATCGCGATGAATTTTCGCTTCGCGATGCCCGACGGCGTGTCGAAATTGTACGAACCGGGCAGCGAAGGGACGCAGACCTGGCTGCCATCGGCCGATCCCGTGCGCGGGCTGCCGGCGGCGGGCATTCTCGACCGCTGCACCGCCAGCCATACCTGTCCCAAGATCATCGAACATTTTGGCGCGGCCGAAATGTGGGGCTTGAAGCTGTCGCCCTCCTTCGTCGGCACCGCGGCGGATAAGGACATTCCGCTGCCCGACAATGTGCGCCGTTATTATATCGGCAGCACGCAGCATGGCGGCGGGCCCGGCGGCTTCTCCACCACGCCGGCAGCGCCACCGGCCTGCCCGAGCAATGGCTATGGCATGGGAAGCCTCGCCGCCAATCCGATGCCGCAGCGTGAGACGGTGAATGCGATTCGCGTGCATTTCCGCGATTGGGTGATGAAGAATGTCGCGCCGCCCGCGAGCGTGTATCCGACGATTGCGGCGGGCACTTTGGTCGAGCCGACCAAGGCCGCGATGGGGTTCCCCACCATTCCGGGACTTCCGTCGTCTGCGCCGACGGGCTTCATGAATCCGGCGATGGATTATGATTTCGGCCCGGATTTCAATTATCAGGACGCAAGTGGTGTCATCACCAAAATGCCGCCCAAAATCCGCCACGTGATTGCGATGAAGGCGCCCAAAGTCGATGCCGACGGCAACGAGATGGGCATGGTTCCGGTGGTGCTACGCGAAGCGCCGCTCGGTACTTACATGGGCTGGAACGTGACGGCGGAAGGCTTCCACAAGGGCCAGCTCTGCAACTATGCCGGCGGCATGATTCCGTTCGCGAAGACCAAGGCCGAGCGCATGGCAAATGAAGATCCGCGTCCATCGCTGGAAGAGCGCTATCACGACCATGCCGGCTATGTTCAGGCGGTGAAGACTGCGGCGCAGAAGATCGTGGCCACCGGGTTCCTGCTGCAGGCCGATGCCGACCGGCTGGCCGACGAAGCGGAAAAGAGCAACGTGCTGAAATAGCCGACTGTCATCCCCGGCGAGCCGCATATTATGCGGCGAGGGAAGGGGATCCATTCGTGGGAATGGGTTCCCTTCCCCTCGCGATGCTCACGCATCGCTCAGCCGGGAATGACACTGGTACGTATACGGAGAATATTCATGCAAGTGAAAGCCGCCGTGGCGTTCGAGGCGAAGAAGCCGCTCGAAATCGTCGATGTGCAATTGGACGGCCCGCGTGATGGCGAGGTGCTGGTGGAACTAAAAGCCACCGGCATCTGCCACACCGATGCGTTCACGCTTTCGGGCGAGGACCCTGAAGGGCGCTTTCCCGTCATCTTCGGCCATGAGGGCGCAGGCATCGTGCGTGAGGTGGGCAAGGGCGTGACCTCGCTCAAGCCCGGTGACCACGTCATTCCGCTTTACACGCCTGAATGCCGGCAATGCGAATATTGCCTGAATCCCAAGACCAATCTCTGCCAGGCAATCCGCACCACCCAAGGCGCTGGCGTGATGCCGGACGGCACCAGCCGGTTCTCCTACAAGGGCCAGCCGATCCTGCATTATATGGGCTGTTCGACGTTTTCGAATTTCACCGTGCTGCCGGAAATCGCGCTGGCGAAAATCCGCGCCGACGCGCCGTTCGACAAGGTCTGTTACATCGGCTGTGGCGTCACCACGGGCATCGGCGCGGTGATCAACACGGCGAAAGTCGAGCCGGGCTCACGCGTGGTCGTGTTTGGGCTTGGCGGCATTGGGCTGAATGTAATCCAAGGCGCGCGCATGGTCGGTGCGACGCAGATCGTCGGCGTGGATATCAATCCTTCGCGCCGCGCGCTCGCAGAACAATTGGGCATGACGCATTTCGTCAATCCGCGCGAAGTCTCCGGCGATCTCGTGGCGCATCTTGTGGAGGTCACGGGCGGCGGTGCCGATTACAGCTTCGAATGCATCGGCAATGTGAAGACGATGCGTCAGGCGCTCGAATGCTGCCACAAGGGCTGGGGCATGAGCGTCATCATCGGTGTGGCCGGTGCGGGGCAGGAAATTTCAACGCGGCCGTTCCAGCTCGTCACCGGCCGTGTCTGGAAAGGTACGGCTTTCGGCGGAGCGAGGGGCCGCACCGATGTGCCCCGAATCGTCGATTGGTACATGGACGGAAAGATCGACATCGACAGTCTCATCACCCACACCATGCCGCTTGAAAAGATCAACGATGCTTTCGACCTGATGCATGAGGGCAAGTCCATCCGGTCCGTCGTGCTCTATTAGGCAAACACCGGCGCAACACCTTCAAATCATTTGAGATTTGGCCTTGGAGCGGAAGAGTTTCGACGGCGGTCCGGGTCCGCAAGGAGCCGCAAAATTGCCGGTGAATCAGCGCCTTGCCGGCCTCAAACCCCCTTTCCCGCCAACGTTGCAGGGGTTAGACTTCTGAAAAATAAGTAATAGGAGGGACCTTTAATGAAGCGTAGAGCTGCATTGCTCCTGTTCTTGTTGG
>DATLVC010000293.1:0-9498 GCA_035577685.1 Micropepsaceae bacterium
AGTGAGAACGGAAAGAGACCTGATGCGGGTTCTCACGGGAAAGTTCGCAAGCCACATGCCGTTTTTTAAGCGAGCGGCCATCGCCATACTGATCTGTCTGGCGGCGGGGGAATTTGTCCTCAGCACCCCGCTGGCCGCACGGATGTTACTGAAGGAATTGCAGACCGATCCGCCCCTTTCCGAAGCCGAGGTGAGCGCGCTCCGCAATGGCCCGCCTGGGGCCATCGCAATCCTATCGGCAGGATGGCGATTAGGGTCGCCGGAATTTGGCGGCCAATATGGCGGCGAAACGCTCGATGCATTGTCCCTCGAGCGGGTCCGTTATGGCGCCTATTTGAGCCGCAAGACCGGGCTGCCGATTCTCGTAAGCGGTGGCCTGTCCGAGTTGGGAAATACCTCCCTTGCGGCTTTGATGGCGGAGACGTTGTTCACCGATTACGGCATTCGCGCGAGATGGCTGGAATCCCGATCCGCGAACACGGCGGAGAACGCCATCTATTCCTCCGAATTGCTTAAGCGCGACGGAATAACGCGTGTCATACTTGTCACCCATGCTTGGCATATGAAGCGGGCAGAGCAAGCCTTCGCTGCCAATGGGCTATCCGTGAAGCCTGCTCCGACTGCCTTTTATGACACACGGTGGTCCAATCTTTGGAACGAAATGACGCCCGCGCTTGGGACGCTGCGCATGTCCGGCTATGCGATTCACGAAATCGTTGGCATGGCGTGGTACAGGCTGAAATATGGATATTAACACGGCTATGATCGAACCTGTTTCCTCGCCCAAGCCGGTGACGGCTCCGGTTTTATCGATTCTGACCGTCACGACGCTTTTTCCGAACCCTGTTCAGAAGACCCATGGGGTCTTCGTCGAGACGCGTCTGAGAAAGCTCCTCGCGAGCGGGGGCGTGGCCGCGCGGGTCCTCGCGCCCATTCCCTGGCTGCCGTCGTTCATTTCCTATTCCACGCTGGGTCCGCTGCATCAGGTGCCGTCACGCGTGATTCGCGACGGGCTGACGATCGATCATCCGCGTTATCTCGTCGTCCCGAAGATCGGTATGTCGCTGACGCCTCACACGCTTTACCGGGCGATGCGAAAATCGCTGAAACGTATTCTGCACTCGGGATTTCGCGTCGATCTGATCGATGCGCATTATTTTTATCCCGATGGCGTCGCGGCGGTATGGCTGGCCCAGGAATTCAATCTTCCGGTGACCATCACGGCCCGCGGCACCGACCTGAATTTGATCCCGCAATATTCGCGTCCGCGGCGGCTGATTCAACAGGCCGCGGCAAACGCCGACGGTCTTATCACCGTGTGCAAAGCGTTGAAGGACAGCCTGATCGAACTCGGCGTACCGGACGAAAAGGTCCTGGTGCTGCGCAATGGTGTGGATTTGCAACGGTTTCGGCCCGGTGACCGCGAGCAAGCCCGGAGCGAATTCGACCTCACGCGGCCGACGCTGGCGTCGGTCGGTCATCTCGTCGAACGCAAAGGACATCATCACGTCATCCGCGCCCTCGCACAGCTTCCCGGTATGGACCTGCTCATTGCGGGGGCCGGCCCGGAACGGCAGGCGCTTGAAAGCCTGGCAACGCAACTCGGGGTGAATCAGCGCGTCCGCTTCCTTGGCGCGGTCGATCAAGCCCGGCTTTGCCGGATTTACAACGCCGTCGATGCGCTTGTGCTCGCTTCCAGCCGGGAGGGTTGGGCCAACGTCCTGCTGGAAGCCATGGCGTGCGGTACGCCCGTCGTGGCCTCGGCCGTATGGGGAACGCCGGAAGTCGTCGCGGAACCGGAGGCCGGCGTGCTTATGCCGTCGCAAGACGATGCGGGCGTGGTTGCGGGCGTCAAGGCGCTGTTTGCGAACCTGCCGCAGCGGACAGCGACGCGAGCCTATGCCGAAGGTTTCGATTGGGAACCGACGACGCAGGGCCAGTTGACGCTGTTTCGCGAAATCCTGGCGCGCAGGGGTGCGAAAGGGCCGCAATCTGCCGGCCAATCCCGTTAATGAGATCCGGCGTGCACGCTTGATTAAAATTGTTCCGCTAGAATAGTTTGACCCACAAGGCGTGAGCGGCGCCTTACTTAATTTCGATTAGGATATTCAGATTATGCAGAGAGTGTGTCTGGTCGGCGCGGGCTTCATTTCGCACGTCCATGCGGAAGCAATACGCAGCATTCCCGCTCTAAAGCTGCATGGCGTGGTCGATACCAACCGCAGCGCTGCCGAGGCGTTGGCCGCGCGTTGGGGGATTCCGCATGTCTTCGACTCCATCGAAAAGGCAATTGCGTCTGGCGAAGTCGACCGCGTTCATGTGCTGACGCCGCCCGGCTTGCATGCGCAAACGACACGGCCTTTCCTCCGGGCCGGCATTCCGGTCTTTGTCGAGAAGCCTCTGGCGGTCAACAGCAGCGAATGCGAGGCGTTGAATTCCGAAGCGCGCCTCTACAAGACCGTGCTGGGGGTCAACCAGAATTTCGTGTTCCATCCGGCATTCACCCGGTTGCGCCGAGCCATCGCCGAGCGGCGCGTGGGCAAGCCCAATTTCGTAAGCTGCATCTACAATATGCCGCTGCGCCAGATCACGGCGCGGCAGTTCGGCCATTGGATGTTCCGTGAACCCGGAAACATCCTGCTGGAACAGGCCGTGCATCCGTTGTCGCAAATCGTCGCATTGGCGGGGAAAATCGAGCATTTCGTTCCCATGGCCGGTGCGCCGCTGGAAATTTCGCCGGGCGTGCCGTTCTACCCGTCAGCTAATCTGATGATGAAGGGCGCCCAGCTCCCGGCCGAATTGCGCTTTGCCGTTGGACAGGAATTTCCGTTCTGGCAGATTTCGGTGGTCTGCGATGACGGTGTCGCCGTGGCCGACATGCTCAACAACCGCTTTTTCACGCAGCAACGCGGACGGTGGCTTGGCGCCTATGACACGTTCTTGTCGGGGGCGCGTACCGGGCTTGGGATCATGGGTGAGAGCCTGCGCGCCGCGTTGGATTTCAGCCTCTCCACGGTGAAGTTGAAATCGCGCAGCGACAGTTTTTATCAGAGCGTGAAAGCGTCCGTTGAAGCCTTCCACAAGGCGTTGGACGAGGGACGCCCCCCGGAACTCGACGGGGAATTCGGCGCGCATCTCGTGTCGATTTGCGAAGAGACAGCGCGTATCGCCTTTACGGCACCGTTTACGCCTGCACGCGTCCAGAGCGAAGGAGATTACGACGTTGCTGTTTTGGGTGGAACCGGCTTTATCGGCAGCCATCTGGTGAAATTGTTGCTCGCAAACGGCCAACGTGTCGGCGTCATGGCGCGCAATGTGGCGAACCTGCCGGCGGAATTTTTTCAACCCGGCGTGGTGGTCAAAAGCGGAGACATCGGCAAACCGGCCGATGTCGAACGGGCCATCGGCAATGCGCCTTTCGTCATCAATCTGGCGCATGGCGGCGGCGGCGCCACCTATGAGCAGATCCGCAAGGCCATGGTCGGCGGCGCGGAAATCGTTGCCAGAGCCTGTCTTGCCCGCGGGGTGCGCCGGCTGGTTCACGTCGGATCGATCGCGAGTCTCTATCTCGGCTCCGAGAGCAGCGTCATAACCGGCGATACGCCGCCCGATCCCGCATCGGAAATGCGCGCCGAATATGCCCGTGCGAAGGCGGAATGCGATCGCATGCTGTTGGCCATGTACAGATCCGAAGGCCTGCCCGTATGCATCCTGCGCCCCGGTCTCGTGGTTGGCGAGGGTGGTACGGCCGTGCACAGCGGACTCGGCTTCTTCAACAATGAGCAGCATTGCATCGGCTGGAACACCGGCAGAAATCCGCTTCCCTTCGTCTTGGTCGAAGATGTGGCAGCGGCCGCATGGCATGCCTGCACCGCGCCCAATGCGGTAGGCCGCACCTACAATATCGTCGGCGATGTCCGTCTGTCCGCGCGCGAATATGTGGCGGAGCTTTCGCGGGCGCTGTCGCGTCCCCTGCATTTTCACCCGCAGCGAACGCGGCTTCTTTGGCTCGAAGAGACCGCGAAATGGACGGTGAAGCGTGTTACCGGTCGTAAAGGGCCGCGGCCGACCTATCGTGATCTGTTGTCGCGTGGCCTGCTTGCCAAGTTCGACTGCGAGGATGCCAAGAAAGATCTCGATTGGCATCCGGAAGGCACGCGCGAGAAATTTGTCGAGCACGGTATCCGCGTGTTCGCCAAAACATGAACGGGCCACGGAGGACGCTTCTCCACGTCTTCTCCACCTTCGCCGTCGGCGGCCCGCAAATGCGTTTCGCACAACTCGTGAACCATTTTGGGGGAAGCTATCGCCATTTCATCGTCGCCATGGACAACGCGACCGAGGCATTCGCCAAATTGGATAAGAGCGTCGATGCAACGCTTCTTACGGTCGCGATTCAGCGGGGCAAACTTTTGGTCAATGCGAGAAGCTTCCGGAAGGTGCTGCGGGACTTGAAGCCCGAT
The DNA here is from genome assembly GCA_035577685.1 of Micropepsaceae bacterium. GTDB lineage: Bacteria > Pseudomonadota > Alphaproteobacteria > Micropepsales > Micropepsaceae > CAIYRG01. The sequence goes on from DATLVC010000293.1 coordinate 4,464, forward strand.
CTTCTGGTCACCTCGAATTGGGGCACCATAGAGTGGGCGTTCGCGAATCTGGATGGACGTGTACCCCATCTGCATATGGAAGACGGGTTCGGCCCCGAAGAAGCCAATGCCCAGATTGCGCGCCGCGTCTGGATGCGCCGCCTGGTGCTGCGGCACTCGACGGTGCTTTTGCCTTCGCGGCGATTGTTCTCCATCGCGCGCGACGTGTGGCGGCTTCCCCAACGCTGTTTGATTCATGTTCCGAACGGAGTCGATTGCAGCCGGTTCTCGGCACGACGCACCCCACAGATCGCAGCCGATTTCGGAATCGATACGGCAGGACCCGTGATCGGTACCGTGTCCGGTCTGCGGGCCGAGAAGAACATCAGCCGCCTGGTCGATGCCTTTGCGCGGGTCGTACAAAGGCTCCCGGCCCAGCTGATCATCGTTGGCGACGGGCCTGAACATGCGAATCTGGTGGCGCAGGCGGTCGCGCTCGGCATCTCGGACCGCGTCGTCTTCACGGGCGCATTTTCCAAGCCGGAGCTGATCCTACCGTTCTTCGATGTCTTTGCGCTGTCCTCGGACACCGAACAAATGCCGCTTTCCGTGCTGGAAGCGATGGCCGCCGGTCTGCCATTGGCTGCGACGGATGTCGGCGATCTTCGCTATATGCTGGCCCCGGAAAATCACCCTTATCTGGTGAAGACGCAGGCCGAGCCTTTGTCGGACGCGATCATGGCACTGCTCGCTGAACCCGTTCGGGCACGCACAATCGGCCAGGCGAACGCTGCCCGCGCCAGCGGCCTATTTGACCAGGAACTCATGTTTGCGGCCTACCGCGAATTGTTTGAAGGGCGCCGCCCGCGAACTCCAAATTCTTAACACTAAAGCGTCAGCTTTGCTGTTCGTGAGAGCAATCACCAGCGGGAGGCGGCCGGGTGGTGATCCTCTACTCAATCTGAAGTACTAAATGAGACGCATTGCACAAGCACTAGAAAAATCAAGGATAAAAAGGTTCTTTTTTGGCTTCAGGCGTGGCCTTTAGATATAGAATGCACTGCACATCTAACTGAAAATTCAAACCAGATGTCGTTGACCATCTTAGTGTTGGCTCAGGCAGCGGCAACTCTCTGTTACGCGGCTTTCGCGCTCTTGCTGCTGCTTCGCGGTTCGCGGACCTGGTTCACGATTTTTCTCTTTCTGGCGGCCTCGGCGACAGCGATGTGGGCGGCGGCCGGCGTCCTGGGCGGGGGGGCACTCGCACCCCAGTGGATCGTCAATGTAACCGGGCCGCTCAGGGATAGCGCATGGTTCGCGCTGGTGCTCGCGGTCATCCACCACACAAGGCGCAGCGAGGGGATGTGGTGGTTTCTCGTACTCACCACCGGCTGCGTTGTCCTTCTCGACACGTTGTTTGCCGCCACGGGCGTGCATGTCGGGCCGCTGCTCGGCGTCACGATCGATGCAAGGGCGACCCACATCGTCACCACCATCATTGGCCTGATGCTGGTCGAGAACATGATGCGCAACCTGTCGCGCGATCAGTTCTGGTCCGTCAAGCTTCTCGGCATCGGTCTGATTACGATCTTCCTCTACGAACTTTTCGAGCGTCTGCCCGAATTCCTGACCAGCATGCCGGTGGCGTCTCTGGACGCGGTTCTGCCGCTGATATTTTTGGTGGCGCTTCCGCTCTTCGTCGTCACTGCCGTGCGGAATCCGGCATCGGCATTGCTCATTCATTCGTCGCGGAAAATCATTTTTCACTCGACGGCGCTGTTTGGCGTCGGCATCGTCCTGCAAGGCACGGCGGTTGCAGCCTATTATATCCGCACCTTTGGCGGAGATAACGCGACCGTTCTGTCCATCGTCGTCGGTCTGAGCTGCGCCATTGCCATTGCCATTGCGGTGGCCTCAAGCAGCGTTCGCTCGCACATCAGGAATTTCGTCAACGAAAACTTCTTCAGTTACAAATATGATTATCGGGTAGAATGGAATAAATTCATTCGCGCTTTGTCGGCCTCGGAGGAGGGCGACATGCCACTCCGCATCTTGCGGACGCTAGCCGAGCTGCTCGATAGTCCGGGCGGAGCGTTGTGGATTTTCCGGGAGAGCTGGCATCAATTTCTCCCGGTGGCGCAATGGTCTTCGCATGTCGAGCTTGCGCCGCTGTCTCTTGGTGACCCTGGTTTGGCGCCTTTCAACGACGAGGACTGCGCCTATCTGGAAATCATGACACCGGAGGGCAATGCGGCTGCAGAGCTATGGCGCTTACGATGCCCGATGGGCTGGCTGGCGGTTCCACTGCGTTACCGCGATGTCCTGATCGGGGTGGCCGTGGTGAACACGCCACGCGCGCTGCGAAAGCTGGACTGGGAGGACCGGAATTTGATCTCCCTGGTGGCGTTGCAACTCGCAGCCTATCTGGTCCAGGAAGAGACGGTACAGGCGCTTGCCGATGCCCGGCAGTTGGAAGAATTCAATAAACGGTTTGCCTTTATCCTGCACGATACGAAGAACACGATTGGACAATTGAGCTTGCTGGTGCGGAACGTTGAGACTTTCGGGGATAGCGAAGAATTTCGCAAAGATATGATCGTGACCCTGCGCCATTCCGTGCAAAAACTGCAAAGTCTGCTAGGGCAACTTCGCGGCGATACCAGCATCAAACCGACCGAAAGTCGCGAGCGGGTGGATGTGGCGGCTCTGGTTGCTTCTTTCGTCGAGGAGCGGCGCAAGCTCGGGCTTAACATCGTGTTAAGTGATTCTGCGAACCCAGCATTCGCCAATTTGTCGAATAAGAATGCCCTTATAGGAGTGCTTGATCACGTTGTGGGGAATGCGGTGGATGCGAGCCCTGAGGCGGTTCCCGTGAGCCTGCGTGTCGGCTTGTCCGGAAACTCACTTTTCGTTGCTGTAACCGACAAGGGCCCAGGCATGACGGAAAAGTTTATCGCCGATCAACTCTTCAGGCCGCTTCGCTCGACGCGATCGAAGGGGTTCGGCATCGGCGCATTTCAGGCGCGCGAGCTTATGCGCGAACTCGGCGGCAATATCGATGTTCGGAGCAAAGTCGGTGAGGGCACGACGGTCACGCTTTCGCTGCCCCTGGTGATTTCCGAATTGCAGGCGGCCCAAGCATGACACGATCAGAGGCTGCGGCCGCCACCAACGAAGCAGAGCAAATCCTCCTCGTCGAGGATGATCCGGGTTTGCAAAGCCAGATGAAATGGGCGTTGGCGCCCTATCGCGTTATCGTAGCGGGCTCTCGCACCGAGGCCCTCCGGCAATTCAAGGCAGCCGGCCCGTTTCGGGTTGTGATTCTCGATCTGGGGCTGCCGCCGGATGAGAACGGCGCAACCGAAGGGTTGAAGACTCTCGAGGAAATCCTGATTGCCGCGCCGAAGACGAAAATCATCGTTGCCAGCGGGCACACCGACCGGACAAGCGCGATTAAGGCCGTCGGCAAGGGCGCTTTCGATTTTTTCGGCAAGCCTGTGGATATCGATGTCTTGAAATTGATCATCGAGCGCGCCAACCGCATGCATGTGCTTGAAGAAGAAAACAATCAGCTGCGCGAATTACCGAATATGAATCCGCGGCTGGTCTTCGCGTCCGCCAAGATGGCGAATATCCAGCGCATGATCGAGCGTATCGGTCCTTCCGACGTGAGCGTGCTGATCGTGGGCGAGACCGGAACCGGCAAGGAAGTCGTCGCCCGCGCTCTGCATGATTACTCTCCGAGGCGTGCTGCGCGGTTTGTTGCCATCAATTGCGCGTCCATCCCGGAAAACCTGCTCGAAAGCGAATTGTTCGGGCACGAGCGTGGCGCGTTTACCGGCGCGGTCAAGCAGACCCCGGGCAAGTTCGAACTGGCCAACAACGGAACGCTCTTCCTCGACGAGATCGGCGATATGCCCGGGCCTTTGCAGGCCAAGCTGCTGCGGTTCCTTCAGGAGCGACAGTTCGAGCGCGTCGGGGGCCGCGTTCCCATCAACGTCAATGTGCGTTTGATTTGCGCGACCAATCGGCCGCTGGAAAAGATGGTGCAGAACGGCACGTTCCGCGAGGATCTCTATTACCGGATCAACGAAATTCGCATGGACCTGCCTCCCCTGAGAGAACGCGAAAACGACGCCATCATCGTGGCGCAGCATTTTTTCAATGCCCTCAAGCGCACGACGTATCGCGACATTCGCGGAATATCGGAGAACGCTCTTGCCGTCATCGCGCGCTATGAATGGCCGGGCAATGTCCGCGAATTGGAAAATCGCATGAAGCGGGCGGTCGTAATGGCGGAAGGGCGGCTTATTACGGCCGAAGATCTCGATCTCGCTCATTCCGCCGACAAGGTGGAAAGCCTCGATTTGCGTGCGGAAGTCGAAAAGCTGGAACGAACATTGGTGCAAAAAGCCCTGGCGATCAGCGAGGGCAATGTTTCAAAAGCGGCCAAACTGCTGTGCGTCAGCCGCCCGCATCTTTATAATCTCATGAAGGGCAGCGGCATTCATCTTTCCGACGAAAAAGTGGGAGAATGAGATGGTGAGCATCCACAGTCCCTCGCGGTGCCGGTGTCGTCTTCGTGCCGTTTTACCGTCTGCTTTGGCGCTGATGCTTGTCTGCGCGCCCTCCGGATTTGCGGTAGCGGCGCCGTCAGCCAACAGCGATACGAAGGTTCTGCCGGGCGTGAGTCCGGCGGTTGCCAAGCTCGTGCAGGATGCCGAAGCCGCGCTCAAGAGCGGTAATTTGAATTTGGCGCTTATTCAACTGAAGAATGCGGTTCGCATGGCGCCGCAGAACGGCCCTATCCGGGCGGAGCTCGGTCTGGCGTTGTTGCGCGGCGGCGAAGCTCTTGCAGCGGAACGCGAATTGCGACAGGCGCGCAACGACAAAGCGCCCGACGAAATTGTGATACCGGGAATTCTGCAGGCGATGATCAGTCGCGGCGAAACGAAGGAGTTGCTGGCCGAGTTCCGTGACGCACCCCCAGGAGCATCCGACAAGACGGCAGCCGATATTTTCCAGGCACGCGCAATCGCGTTGCAATCTCTCGGCC
>DATLVC010000294.1:0-2986 GCA_035577685.1 Micropepsaceae bacterium
CGCGGGCGACGAGGCTCTTGCCGCCGCGCGGCACGATCAGGTCGATGGCCCCGTCGAGCCCGGCCAGCATATGACCCACGGCTGCGCGGTCGGTGGTGGGCACGAGCTGTATGGCGGCCGCCGGCAAACCGGCCGCCTCAAGCCCCTGGACCAAAGCCGCGTGAATCGCGCGCGATGATGACAAGGATTCCGATCCGCCGCGCAGGATCGCGACATTGCCCGCCTTCAGGCACAGCGCGCCGGCATCAGCGGTCACATTCGGGCGGCTCTCATAGATGATGCCGATCACCCCGATCGGCGTCGTCACGCGCGCGATGTCGAGGCCATTGGGGCGTTTCCAACGCGCAAGCTCGCGTCCTACGGGATCGGGAAGACTCGCCACTTCAGCGACGCCCTTCGCCATGGCGTCGACGCGCTTGGCATCGAGCTTCAGCCGGTCGAGCAGCGCCGGCGTCAAATTATGCGCGGCGGCCCCTTCCATATCGCGGTCATTGGCGGCGAGGATGGCGGTTTCGGCGGCGCGGATTGCCTCGCTTGCGGCAATCAGCGCCCGGTTCTTCTGTTCCGTCGAAGCTACGCGCAATTGGGCCGCGGCCTCGCGCGCCACACGGCCCATCGCGAGCATATCCGCGGCGAGCGCGTTGGGTTCCTTGGTCTGCACATTCATGACGTCGCTCCACCCAATGCCGTAACCGCCATATCGTCGCGATGGATCATCTCGTCGCGCCCACGATAGCCGAGAACGGCCTCGATATCGACCGTGCGCCGCCCGACCAGCGCTTTGGCATCGGCCGTGTTGTAGGCGATTAATCCGCGCGCCAGCTCGCGGCCGTCCTCGCTTTTCACGACGACGGCGTCGCCGCGCTCGAATTCACCGGTGACCGATTTGACGCCCGCCGGCAACAGGCTTTTGCCTGAAAGCAGCGCCCGCTCGGCGCCGGAATCGATGATGATCGTCCCTTGCGCCGACAGACCGCCCGCGATCCAGCGCTTTTTTGCCTGCGCCGGGGACACGCGCGGCAGGAACAAGGTAGTGCGCGCCGCACCCGACATGGCCCGCAGGGGATGTTGCACATGGCCGTTGGCGATGATCACGGCCGCACCCGCCGAGGTCGCGATCTTTGCCGCCGCAATCTTGGATTCCATGCCGCCTTTGCTGAAGCCGGAAACCGGCCCTTCCGCCATGCGCTCGATTTCGGGCGTGATGGCGCGGACTTCGGGAATGTGCTGGGCGTTGGGGTCGCGCTGCGGATTGGCGGTGTAGAGCCCGTCAATGTCCGACAGCAGCACCAGCATATCGGCCTCAATCATGCTGGCGACGCGCGCGCCCAGCCTGTCATTGTCGCCGTAGCGGATTTCGGCGGTGGCGACCGTATCGTTCTCGTTGATGACGGGAATTGCGTTCAGCGAAAGCAGGGTCGACAGCGTCTCGCGGGCGTTGAGATAGCGGCGTCGTTCTTCGGTGTCTTCCAGCGTGAGAAGAATTTGCGCCACTACTATGTCATGCGTGTGGAACGCATCGACATAGGCTTGCGCGAGGCGGACTTGGCCCGTCGCGGCGGCGGCCTGGCTTTCTTCCAGCCGCAAGGGGCCGGATTTCAGTTTCAGCGCGCGGCGGCCCAGCGCAATCGCGCCGGAGGAAACGATGATGATCTCTTTCTTCGCTTGGGTGAGCGCCGCGCTGTCCGATGCCAGGCTCGCCAGCCAGTCGCGCTTCAGCGTGCCGGCCGCTGCATCGACCAGAAGCGCCGAGCCCACTTTGACGACGATCCTCTTGGCCTGTGCCAGATGATCCGTCATGGCGCCCAGCTCGCTTTGGGTTCGGATTTGGCGCGATGCTTGCCGCGCGCGTGGTCCACATTGCGCGCGAGTGCCCGCAAGACATCGTCGATGCCTTCGCCGGTCACGCCCGACATGACAAAAATCTTCTGTCCGCAGGCCTTCTCCAGGCTGGCGCGCTTCTTGGCGAGCGCGGACTTCGGTATGGCGTCGCTCTTGTTGAGCACCACCATCTCGGTCTTTTCCTCAAGACCGTGTCCATAGGAGCGCAATTCTTTGCGGATGGTCCGGTAGGCGCGCACGATTTCGCTCTCGGTCCCGTCGATCAGATGCAGGATCACGCTGGTGCGCTCGGCATGGCCGAGAAAGCGCGTGCCCAATCCCGCACCTTCCGCGGCGCCTTCGATCAGACCGGGAAGATCGGCGAGCACAAAGTCGACGCCCTGCACCCGCACCATGCCGAGCTGCGGATTGAGCGTGGTGAACGGATAATCGGCGATCTTCGGCTTTGCCGACGAAGCGCGCGCGAGAAACGTCGATTTGCCCGCATTGGGAAGTCCGATCAGCCCGACATCGGCGATCAGCTTCAACCGCAGCCAGATGGTCTTTTCCTCTGCCGGCTGGCCGGGATTGGCATGACGCGGCGCCTGGTTGGTCGAGCTTTTGAAATGGGCATTGCCGAAGCCGCCATTGCCGCCCTTCAGGAGCAGCACGCGCGCGCCGGGCCGGTCGAGGTCGGCGATCAGCGTTTCGTTGTCCTCGTCATAGATCTGGGTGCCGACCGGCACTTTCAGAACCGCATCGTCGCCATTGGCGCCGTGCATTTCCTTGCCCATGCCGTGGCCGCCGGATTTGGCCACCATATGCTGCTGAAACCGGTAATCGATTAGCGTGTTCAGGTTTTCGACCGCTTCGGCCACCACGTCGCCGCCGCGGCCGCCATCGCCGCCCCAGGGCCCGCCATATTCGATGAACTTTTCGCGGCGGAACGCGACAATGCCGTTCCCGCCGCTGCCGGACTTTATGTACACCTTGGCCTGATCCAGGAACTTCATTGCAAATCTTTCCGCCGTTCGAAATCGGCGCGTTTCAGCACGACCTTATGACAGAACACATTACCCCCGCGCGAGAGGCACGAACGCATCTCGCTCCCGTCAGGGATGCAACCCAGCTTCGCCAACACCCGTCCCGAGGCAGGATTGTCGTG
>DATLVC010000295.1:0-2927 GCA_035577685.1 Micropepsaceae bacterium
CGCAAGCAGGGGCGCTCGAAGTACGGCGCCAAGCGGCCGAGCTAAGGAGAACACGACATGCCCCGCCGCCGCGTAGTCGCCAAGCGCAAGATCCTCCCCGACCCGAAGTACCAGGATCGGCTCGTCACCAAGTTCGTCAACGACCTGATGCGCAAGGGCAAGAAGTCGACCGCCGAGGCCATCTGCTACGGCGCCTTCTCGCTCATCGAAGAGCGCGCGAAGGAAGAGCCCCTCAAGACGTTCAAGAAGGCGCTCGACAACGTCAAGCCGGTGCTCGAGGTGAAGAGCCGCCGCGTTGGTGGTTCGACGTACCAGGTGCCGGTCGACGTCCGCCCGGACCGCTCGCTCGCCCTCGGTATGCGTTGGCTCGTCGAGTACGCCCGTGAGCGTAACGAGAAGACGATGGTCGAGAAGCTGGCCGGCGAGCTGATGGACGCCGCCAACAACCGCGGCAACGCGGTGAAGAAGCGCGAAGACACGCACAAGATGGCCGAGGCCAACAAGGCGTTCGCGCACTACCGCTGGTAACAGAGCGGGCGAAGGCCGGCTGGAATTGCGCCGACTCGGCCATATATATCTTTCTCGGACGGGGCCGCTTCGGCCCCGTTGATAGTTGCGCGAAGCGCTAGTTGAGCGAAGCGCATGAACGACCTGGGAATAACATGGCACGCACTACGCCCATTGAGCGATACCGAAACATCGGTATTTCCGCTCACATCGACGCGGGGAAAACCACCGCGACGGAGCGTATTCTTTTTTATACGGGCGTGTCGCACAAGATCGGCGAAGTGCATGACGGAGCGGCCGTCATGGACTACATGGAACAGGAGCAGGAGCGCGGCATCACCATCACCGCCGCGGCGACGACCTGCTTCTGGAAGGGAATGGACAAGAGCTTTCCCGAGTACCGCATCAACATCATCGACACCCCCGGACACGTCGACTTCACCATTGAAGTAGAGCGCTCCTTGCGCGTGCTGGACTCGGCTGTGGCGGTTTATTGCGCGGTGTCGGGCGTGCAGCCGCAATCCGAAACCGTTTGGCGCCAGATGAACAAGTACGGCGTTCCGCGCGTGGCATTCGTCAACAAGATGGACCGCGCCGGCGCGAATTTCCTGCGCTGCGTGGATCAAATCCGCTCGCGGCTGCGGGGCAACCCGGTTCCCATTCAGCTGCCCATCGGCGCCGAGGATGGCTTCGTCGGCGTGGTCGACCTGGTCAAGATGAAGTCCATCTGGTGGGACGAAGAAACCCAGGGCATGAAGTTCGAGTACCGCGACATTCCGGCCGACATGCTCAAGGAGTGCCAGGAGTGGCGCGCCAAAATGATCGAGGCGGCCGCCGAAGGCAACGAGACGCTGCTCAACAAATACCTAGAGACCGGCGAGTTGTCGGATATCGAGATCAAGCAGGGTCTGCGGGCGCGCGCGCTGAAGAATGAAGTGTGCCTGGTGACCTGCGGTTCTGCATTCAAGAACAAGGGGGTGCAGGCCGTTCTCGACGCCATCGTCGAATACATGCCATCGCCCACGGAAGTGCCGCCGGTGAAAGGCCAGAGCGAGCGCGGCGAACCCATGACCCGCCAGCCGGGCGACAGCGAAGCGTTTTCCGCATTGGCATTCAAGATTTTGAACGATCCCTTCGTCGGCAATCTGACGTTTTTCCGCGTCTATTCCGGCACGCTGAATTCAGGCGATCAGGTGTTCGTGCCGAACCGGAGCCGCACCGAACGGATCGGGCGTCTGCTGCAAATGCATGCCAGCGAGCGCTCCGAGATCAAAGAGGTCCGCGCCGGCGATATCGCAGCCGCGGTCGGCTTGAAGGACGTGACGACCGGCGACACCCTGTCGGATCCCCACAAGGTCATCATCCTGGAAAAGATGGAGTTTCCGGAGCCGGTCATCTCGGTGGCCGTCGAACCGAAGACCAAGGTTGATCAAGAAAAAATGGGTCTCGCCCTGCAGCGCCTGGCGAAGGAAGATCCCTCGTTTCGCGTGCACACGGATCAAGAGTCCGGCCAGACCATCATTTCGGGGATGGGCGAGCTGCATCTCGAAATCATCGTCGATCGAATGAAGCGCGAATTCAAGGTCGATGCCAATGTGGGCAAGCCGCAGGTGGCCTATCGCGAAACCATCCGCGGCACCGTGGAGTCCGAAGGCAAATTCGTGCGCCAGTCCGGCGGCCGCGGCCAGTACGGCCATGTCTGGCTGAAAATCGAGCCGCAGGAATCCGGCAAAGGCTATCAGTTCGTCAATGGCATCGTCGGCGGCGCCGTGCCGCGCGAATTCATTCCTGCCGTGGACAAAGGCATTCAAGAAGCCGTGCAGACCGGGGTGATCGCGGGCTACCCCATCGTCGATGTCAAAGTCACGATCTTCGACGGCTCATATCACGATGTCGATTCGAACGAAATGGCGTTCAAGATCGCCGGCTCCATGGGCTTCAAGGAAGGTTTCCGCAAGGCCAAACCGGTGCTGCTCGAACCCATCATGAAGGTCGAAGTGGTCACTCCCGAGGACTACTATGGCGACATCGTCGGCGACCTGAACCGCCGCCGGGGCCAGATCGTCGGCATGGAGGATTCTCCCTCCGGTAAGGTGGTGACCGCCGATGTGCCGCTCGCCGAGATGTTCCAATACTCGACTGCCATGCGTTCGATGAGCCAGGGCCGCGCGAACTACACCATGGAATTCGCGAAATACATGGAAGTTCCGGGCAATGTCGCCGACGCCGTCATGAAGAAAGATTACTAAGTCACCTCAACCATATTTCACTCATTTTTGGAGATAAGCCGTGTCGAAGGGGAAGTTTGAGCGAACGAAGCCGCACGTGAACGTGGGGACGATAGGACATGTCGATCATGGCAAGACGACCTTGACGGCGGCCTTAACGAAGGTGATGGCGGAGAAGTTTGGCGGGGAGTT
>DATLVC010000296.1:0-18069 GCA_035577685.1 Micropepsaceae bacterium
ATCCGGCGGTTCCTGCCGGCCATGGGGGGGCTGGACCTCTCGCCGCTGATCGCGCTTCTGATCATCTACTTCCTGCAGCGGTTGATCATCAGGCTGTATTGAGGATCATGGCGGCGGGACCATCGCGCGATACGGGCTTTCGCTTCGCAGTGCGGCTGACACCCAAAGGCGGGCGCGACGGGTTGGACGGTTGGGCGCAAGGGTCGGATGGCAAACGCTATCTGAAGGCGCGCGTGTCGGCCCCGCCCGAGGACGGCAAAGCCAATGAGGCGCTGCTTAAGCTTCTCGCCAAGAGTCTGGGCGTTGGAACATCGAAAGTGCGTATCGTGTCAGGGGCATCATCCCGAATGAAGATGATCGAGGCTGAGGCGGATCCCGCGCGCCTCGCCGCGCTGGGCGGGCAAACATGAGCGCGAGCGTCATCGACGGAAAAGCGGTCGCAGCACGGCTGCGCACGCGGGTGGCCGAAGAGGCCGCTCAACTCAAAGCCCGCCACGGCATCACGCCCGGCCTTGCGACCGTGCTGGTGGGCAACGATCCGGCAAGCGCCATCTATGTCGGCGCCAAGAACAAGGCCGCCCATGAGGTGGGTTTCCGCGCCCTCGATTTGCGTCATCCGGATACGTTGTCGCAAAGCGCGCTGCTGGACCAGGTTGCTGCGCTGAACGCCGATCCCGCCGTACACGGAATATTGGTGCAGATGCCGCTGCCGGCCGCGATCGATCCGGCCCGCATCATCGCGGCCATCGATCCCATGAAGGATGTGGACGGCCTGACGCCAATGAGCATCGGGCGCCTGGCGATCGGGGAAACCAATGCCCGGCACGGGCTCATCGCCTGCACGCCGTCGGGCGCGCTGATGCTGATCAAGGACGCGGTCTCAACGCCGCTCGCGGGCAAGGACGCGCTGGTGCTCGGCCGCTCCAACCAGGTCGGCAAGCCGATGGCCCAGCTTCTGTTGCAGGAGAATTGCACGGTCACCGTCGCGCATTCCAAGACGCACGATCTGCCAGTGCTGTGCCGCCGCGCCGATATTCTGGTGGTTGCCATCGGCCGCGCCGAAATGGTGCGCGGGGATTGGATCAAACCCGGCGCGGTGGTGATCGATGTCGGGGTGAATCGCAAAACGCTTCCCGACGGCAAAACCAAGCTCGTCGGCGACGTAGCCTATGCGGAGGTGGCTGAAATTGCGGGCGCCATCACGCCGGTGCCGGGCGGGGTCGGCCCGATGACCATTGCCTGCCTGATGCGCAACACGCTGATCGCCGCCTTCATGCAGGCAGGGCTGCCGCAGCCGGAGATCTAACCCACGTTTCCCGATCATGTCATTCCCGCGCAGGCGGGAATCCAGGTTTGGTTCAATCTGGATGCCCGTTTTCACGGACATGACGCTCGCAATATCAGCGCAAATGTTTTGCGAGATCGGCGGCCATCATGTCGGGCGAGCTGTCCAGCGAATAATTGGCGACGAACTTCCCCGCCGGGTCCATCAGGTAGACCACGCCCGAATGATCCACGGTGTACTCGCCGCCATTCTCGGCCGGATGTTCGCGGTAATAAACACGGTATTCCTTCGCGACACTGGCAATGTCTTTGGCATCGCCGGTGAGACCGACAAAACGCGGCCCGAAGGAGGAGAGGTAGGATTTGATCTTCTCGGGCGTGTCGCGCTTGGGATCGACCGTGATGAAGATGGGCACGATCTTTTCGCCGCGCGGCCCCATTTTGTCGAGCGCCGCCGCCATCACCGCGAGCGTGGCCGGACAGACATCGGGGCAATAGGTGTAGCCGAAGAACACCAGCATATATTTACCGGGAAAATCCTTCTCGGTACGGATCATCCCGTTCTGGTCTTTCAGCGCGAATGGCCCGCCGAGCACGACCGTCTCCCCGGTCGATACGCTTTCGACGCCGCGATGCGCGCGCAGATCGCCGAGATACCACAGGAGGCCCGCCGCCACGAAGGCGACCATCAAAAGATAGGGAATGAGCGCGAGCGGCCGGTTCATGGGCGCTTTATCCGTCATTCCCCCAATTGCAGCAACATGCCGCGGTCGCGCGCCTGGGCGTGGAAGATCAAAAACGCGACAACGCCGCCGGCGAGCCAAACAAGGTTCAATCCCGCCGCGGCGAGAAGGTAATCCAGCCGCACGACGTGATCGATCAACACCGCCCGCATGCCGTTGAAGATATAGGAGGCCGGCAGAGCGGCACTCAGCACCTGAACCCAGCCCGGCAGGATGCTTGTCGGATAATAGACGCCGCACAAAGGGGCGAGCGCAAAGATAAACGCCCAGGCGAAACTTTCCGCCCCCAGCCCGTAGCGAAGCACCAGCCCCGCGACAAATAGACCGATGCTCCAGCCGAAGGCGATCAGGCTGAAGAAAAATGCGACCAGCGCGATCCCCAACGAATAGAGCGAAAAGCCGAAGAACCAAATCGCGAGCAGCGTTGCCGGGAACAGCCCGGCCATGGTGCGGATCAGGCTGACGATCATCAGGGCCGCGATATATTCGCCGATGCGCAGCGGGGTCGCCAGCAGATGGCCGAGATTGCGCGAATAGACTTCTTCGAAGAACGATATCGCGATTCCGATCTGGCCGCGGAACAGCACGTCCCAGAGCATGACTCCGCCGAGAAGAACGCCCCCGGCCTGGGCGAAGAAATTCGATTGCTGCACCAGGAAGGTCTGGATAAAGCCCCACAGAATCATTTGTACTATGGGCCAATAGCAGAGGTCGAGAAAACGCGGCCAGGAGCCGGCGATCAGATACCAATGGCGCAGGATCACAGCCCCGATGCGCCGCCCGGTGCCGGCATCGATCAGGCTCATGCGTGCACTCCATCGCGGGCGCCGTGACGTGCGACCTCCAGGAACACGTCTTCCAGATTGGTGCGGCCGTATTTTTCGATGAGCGCCTTGGGCGCGCCCGAATCCACGATGCGCCCGCTTTTCATCATCAGCACCTGATCGCAGAGCCGTTCCACCTCCAACATGTTGTGCGAGGCGATGAAGAAGGTGGCGCCGGCCTCCCGCGCATAGCGCGCGAGAAAGCTGCGCACCCAATCGGCGGTATCGGGGTCGAGCGATGCGGTGGGTTCATCCAGCAGCACCAGTTCGGGGTGGTTTATGAAGGCCTTGGCCAATCCGGCGCGGGTGCGCTGTCCGGCGGAAAGCTCACCGAGCGGCCGGTTCAGCAAATCGGCGAAATCCAGATCATGCGCCAGCGATCCGATTCTCTCCTTCACGTTCGCAACACCGTACAGGCGGGCATAGACGGTGAGATTCTGCCGCACCGTCAGGCGGCGGGGCAGATCGGCGTAGGGGCTCTGGAAATTCATCCGTGCAAGGAGCGCCTTGGAATGGGCCGCAAAATCCTCGCCCAGAATCAGAATGCGCCCGGCGGTCGGCCGAATAAGCCCGAGCAGAATCGCGATGGTCGTCGTCTTGCCCGCCCCGTTGCCGCCGAGCAACGCGGTGAAGGAGCCGCGTGCCACCGTAAAGCTGATGTCATCGACGGCGAGCAATTTGCCGTAACGCTTCACCAGCCCCTTCACCGCAATGGCGGGCGCTTTGTCGGGTGAAGCAGCCGCGCTGCCGGCGGTTACATCGGAAAAGATCGCATCCATGCAAGACTCAAAAAGAGGACGGTTCAGAATAACGCGGCGGGGTACTGCGAGGCGAGTTCGACCATTGCCTTAGCCGTGGCCCCAGTCAATTTCCCAGGAACAAATCCTTTTGTCGTGGGTTTCCGGTGTAAGAACGAAAGGACCAGCCCATGCATAAGTTTGTGCTTGGAAGCGTGGCGATAGCCGGACTTACGCTGCTCGCCGCGTGCAATCAGGAAACCTCGTCCAATGCGCCGCAAAGCGATAGCACCGCGACGCAAACGGCACAGAACGAGCCTCAGCCGGGAAGCAGAAACGAAACCATCAGCGCGACGAAAGATGCCGTGGCCGGTGCCGTCGGCGCAGTTTCGGCCGAACTGACCACCACGACGAAAGGGTTCGTCGATGGCGCCGCGACAAGCGACATGTATGAGGTTCAGGCCGGTCAGCTCGCATCCATGCGCGCGCATATGCCGGAGCTGAAAAAATTCGCGCAGCAAATGGTGGACGCGCACACGCAAACGACGAATGCGCTGAAAGCCGCGCTGATGAAATCGGCGCCCAATATCATGCCGCCGTCGGACCTCGATGCACGCCACGAAGGCATGCTCAACGACCTCAAGGGCGCCAAGGACGAGGATTTCGACCGCCGTTACATCGCCCAACAGATCGACGCCCACAATGAAGCGCTGATTCTGATGCGTGGCTATGCGAAGGACGGTGACAATGCGGACATCAAGACATTGGCGGCCGACACCGAACCCAAGGTGCAGATGCATTCGGATATGATCAACGACATCGATCGCAAATATCGCGCCAGCGACGCTGAAGCGCGCAACAGCGGCAACAACAATACCCAGACCCACTGAGGAAACAGGCGAGCGCCCGCCGTGCCCTCCCAGGTGACAAGCGCTAAGCCTGCGAAGCGCCTCCGGACTTTCCGGGGGCGCTTTACTTTTGCCCCTGGCGTCGCCACCCGGCAAAGCTGATATAACCAGCCTGGGTATCGGCCGGGTGGGATGATGGCTTCGATCGGCGAGGCGGCGTTGGTATCGCAAAACCCTAGCGCCCTGACGCGCATCAAAGCGTTGCGCGACGCGCGCGCCAGCGTCCGTCTGGGCACGCTTAACAATTTGCGCTGGCTGGCAGTGGTGGGTCAGACGGTAGCGCTGGTTGTGGTGCGGCTGGTGCTGAATTTCGATTTTCCGCTCGTCTTGGCGGCCTCTCCCATCGCGGCGAGCGCGATCATGAATATCGTTCTCGCCATTGCCTATCCGGCGGCCAAGCGTCTGACCGCCCACGAGGCCACGGCCTTCCTTGCCTATGACATCATGCAGTTGGCGGCGCTTTTGTTCTTCACTGGCGGCATCGAGAATCCTTTCGCGCTGCTGTTCCTGGCGCCGGTGGTGATTTCCGCCGCCACGCTCGATGTCGCAAGCACGCTTCTGCTGGGTGGGCTTTCCTTCGCGGCAATCCTGTTTCTCTGGCGGGCACATCTGCCGCTGCCCTGGTCGCCGGTGAACGGCTTCCGCCTGCCTCCGCTCTACCAAACCGGAATCTGGGTTTCGCTGTTGCTGGGGATCGGATTCACGTCGATCTATGCCTGGCGGATCGCCAGCGAGGGCACGCGCATGTCGGCGGCGCTGTCCGCGACCCAGCTTGCGCTGGCCCGCGAACACCGGCTGGCCTCCCTCGGGGCGCTGGCGGCCGCGGCCGCTCATGAGTTGGGGACGCCGTTGGGCACCATCGCGGTGGTGGCCCATGAGCTCGCCCGCGAGCTTGCCGATAGCCCCCATGCCGACGATTTCCGGCTGCTGCGCGGCGAAGCCGAACGCTGCCGGGCCATCCTGGCCCGGCTCGCCCAGCCCGAGGAGACAGTGCTCGGCCAGGTGGACCGCCTGCCGCTGGGGGCACTCCTGGACGACATCGCCGCGCCCCACCGAGGCGTAGACGTGGCAATATCACTCGATTTGCAATCGGGTCCCGCCCCCAGGGTTTGGCGAGTGCCGGAGATTCTCCACGGGCTCGGCAATCTGATCGAGAATGCCGCCGATTTCGCCACCACATTGGTGCGCTTGCGGGCGCGCTGGGATTCGAGCGTGCTCTCCATCGAGGTGATGGATGACGGTCCGGGCTTCGCGGCCGAGATTTTCGAGCAGATCGGGGAACCCTATGTCACCTCCCGGCCGGGCCGGAAGGAGGTGCCGAGCCCCGCCATCGGCAAGCAGGAAGGCATGGGGCTGGGCTTTTTCATCGCCAAGACGCTGATCGAGCAGACCGGGGGAACCGTCAGCGCCCGCAACCGGGCTGGCGGCGGGGCCGTCGTCACCGTGATCTGGCCTCGGGGGGCCGTGGACGGGGAATCGCCGCCCCACCAGGAATTCCGCCTTTAACCTCTTGCGCTTAATCAAATGGTCAAATGACGTGCTGCCCTATATCTAGCGGCAGGATTACTGCTAAAAGCGGGACCGCATGAACGAAATCCAGCTACCCGAAGACAAAAGCCTCCTCGTTCTCGATGATGACCGGCCGTTCCGGGAACGGCTCGCGCGCGCGATGCAAACCCGCGGCTTCGATGTGAAAATCGCCGAAACCGTGCGCGAGGGTATTGCCATGGTCAAGGAGAGCGCGCCCGCCTTTGCGGTGGTCGACCTCAAGCTCGAAGACGGCAATGGCTTGGACGTGGTGGAGACGCTGCATGAGGCCCGGCCATCGGCGCGCGTGGTTGTGCTGACCGGCTTCGGCAATATCGCGACCGCCGTCGCCGCGGTGAAGTTTGGCGCGATCGATTATCTGTCGAAGCCCGCCGATGCCGATGACATCTTGGGCGCGCTGCTTGCGGCTCCGGGGACGCGGCCGAGCCCGCCGGAAAATCCCATGTCGGCCGACCGCGTGCGCTGGGAACATATTCAGCGCGTCTACGAATTGTGCGGCCACAATGTTTCGGAGACGGCACGCCGTCTCAATATGCACCGCCGCACTTTGCAGCGCATTCTCGCCAAGCGGTCTCCGCGCTAAGGTTTCGGCGCACCCGCGAGGCTTTCGCGCATGGTGCGAAGGGATTGGCGCTGGCTGCCATCGGAATCGAAATTTTCCGGCGCCAGCCAATGCTCGAATGCGCTCCGGATAAGCGGCCATTCTTGATCGATGATGGAATACCAGGCGGTGTCACGATTGTGCCCGTTGCGAACCATCGCCTGCCGGAAAATGCCTTCGAAGACGAAGCCATAACGCTCGGCGGCGCGTCGCGAAGGCGCGTTGAGGCTGTCGCATTTCCATTCGTACCGGCGATAGCCCAGTGCATCGAACGCATAGCGCATGAGCAGGAACATCGCTTCGGTGCCGGCGCGGGAACGCTGGAGGCGCGGCGAATAATGGATATGTCCGACCTCGATAACCCCATTGGCGGAATCGATGCGCAGGAGCGCCGCCGTGCCCACGGCTTTGCCGGTTAGCGAATCGCGGATGGCATAGTGGAGGGGGTCGCGTTTGGCAGATTCCGCGCGCAGATAATCGCGATGCTCCTCCAGGCTCGCAAAAGGACCGGCGGCAAGATAGGTCCAGTCGCGTGCGTCCTGAGCCTCGCCATAAGCGGCGTGGAGATCATTAGCGTGGCGCTCCGCATCCAGCCCTTCCAGGGAGCAATACCGGCCTGCTATCGGCGCGCCGGAGGGCGCGGCGCGTGCGTTCCAATCCGGTACGGCGAAGCCGATGGGCTGTCCGAAGCGATTCCGGGTAGCGGGTTTTTCTTCAACCATGATTGGAATCATTCCGCCGCGATTTCGTCGGCCGCCGGTGCCGCGTCGGCAGCCCGGCTATGCTGCGCCGCATAGAAGAAATAGACGGCAATTCCCGCGACCAGATAAAGCGCAAACCGCATCAGCGTCACCAGTGGCAGGAAGCTCAGCAGCGCGCCGCACGCGATGATGCCACCCACGGGAATGATCACGCCGCCGGGCGATTTGAACGGGCGGTGCATGTCGGGCCGCGTCACGCGCAGCACCACCACGCCGATGCAGACGAGCATGAATTCGGCCAGCGTGCCGGCGTTGACCAGTTCGGCCAGAGTGGCGATGGGCACCACGCCCGCCACCGAAGCGCAGATCACCCCGCACAGAACGGTGGCCTTGACAGGGGTGTGGGTATGCGTGTCGAGAATGGTGAAGAAGCGCGGCAGAAGGCCGTCGCGCGCCATCGCGAACAGCGTGCGCGTCAGGCTGTAATAGAGCACCAGCATGGTCGAGGTGAGCCCGACGATCACGCCGACGGCAACGAGAGCGGCCCCCCAGGAATAGCCCAATTGCAGCAGCGCATAGCCCACGGGGGAGGCGATGTTCAGCGTATTATAAGGTGCAATGGCGGTCAGCAGGCCCGAGACCGCGAGATAGATCGCGGTGCAGATCGTCAATGACGCCAAGATGCCGATGGGAATATCGCGCTGCGGATTGCGGGCTTCTTCCACGGCGACGGAGACCGTCTGGAAGCCACGATAGGCGAAGAAGACGAGCGATGCGCCGGCCAGCACGCCGACGGTTTTTCCGTCCGGCGTGTGGCTGAACCAGCCAAAGGGCATGAAGGGGTGCCATAGCGCGGGCTGGATATGACGCGTCGCGACGATAATGAAGATCGCGAGCGCGAGCAGTTTCACCGCGACGATTCCCATGTTCAGCTTGGCGCTGCGCTTGACGCGCGTGAACAGCGCCGTCATCAGCACCAGTATGATCGCCATGGCGGGCAGGTTGAGAAAGCCGCCGGCGAACGGGCCTTTGGTCACCGCGACCGGCAAGAAGATCTGATAGGCCGCGAGCGCGTTGTTGAAATAACCGGACCAGCCATTGGCCACCGCCGCAAGCGCCACGCCGAGACCGAACACCAGATTCCAACCGACGATCCACGCGATCAGTTCGCCGAAGAGCGCATAAGCATAGCCATAGGCGCCGCCGCAGCCGCCGACGGCGGCCGCAAGTTCCGCATAGGCGAAGGCAACAAAAGCGCACGCGATTCCGGCGGCCATGAAGGAGAGGATGATGGCCGGCCCTGCTTGCGTCGCGGCGGCTACGCCGGTCAGCACGAATATGCCGGCGCCGATCATCTGCCCGATGCCCATGAAGGTCAGATCGAGCGCGCTGAGCGAGCGATGCAGCTTGGGCGCGTCGTCGCTCTGCGGCAATTTCTTGCGAAAGAGATTCATGCGTGCGCGCCCATCATCCGGCGGCACATCATAACCGATGCGCGCCGCAACGCGATTGGCATCAGCAATGGGGGTCCAAGCGGCGCAGAATCGCGCACGCGCGCAGGTTCGGCCATGCCCGATCCTATTTGTCCGAGAGCGTATCCTTGGTCGAAGGAACGGCGCCTTCCAGCCGCTCGTCGATCTCGATCGCCTGACGCAGCGCCCGCGCTGTGCCCTTGAAGCAGGTTTCGACAATGTGATGGCTGTTTTCGCCATAAAGATTTTCGACATGCAGGCAGATGCCGGCGTTCTGGGCGAGTGCCTGGAACCATTCGCGGAACAGTTCGGTGTCCATCTCTCCGATCTTCGGGCGGGGGAACGTCACCTTCCAGATCAGATAGGGCCGGTTCGAAATATCGATGGCGACGCGCGTCAGCGTTTCGTCCATCGGCATCAGCACCCAGCCGAAGCGGCGAATGCCGGCGAAATCACCCAGCGCGCGCTTGATCGCGCTGCCGATCACAATGGCGGTGTCTTCGGTGGTGTGGTGGAAATCGACATGCAGATCGCCGGTCGCCCGCACCTTCAGATCGATGGCCGAATGCCGCGAAAAGCTTTCCAGCATGTGGTCCAGAAAGCCAATCCCCGTATCGATGTCGTAAACGCCGGTGCCGTCGAGATCGACGGAGGCGAGGATCTCCGTTTCCCGGGTCTTGCGTTCGATGGTGGCAGTGCGCATTGGGACCGTCTTTATGGAAGCACCTGAGCTATATCGTATGAAATCGCCTTCGTCGAAAGGTTTAAGAGGGCCCTGTTGCGCAACGGACGGGCGCAGCCCATATGGTCAGCGCAGGTCCTAGGGAGCCCCCTGATGAGCGACGCAATCTGGCACGGCACGACCATCCTTTCCGTTCGCAAGGGCGGGCAAGTGGTGATCGCGGGCGATGGCCAGGTGTCGATGGGCAACACCATCGTCAAGGCCAACGCCAAAAAGGTGCGGCGCCTCGGCAAGGGCGACGTCATAGCCGGGTTTGCTGGTGCCACCGCCGACGCCTTTGCGCTGTTCGAGCGGCTGGAGGCGAAGCTGGAGACCCATCCCGGCAATCTTGCGCGCGCCTGCGTGGAGCTGGCTAAGGATTGGCGCACGGACCGGTATCTGCGCCGCCTCGAAGCCATGATGGCGGTGGCGGACCGGCAATCCTCGCTGGTGCTATCGGGAACCGGCGATGTGCTGGAGCCCGAAGACAGCCTGATCGGCATCGGCTCGGGCGGCCCCTATGCGCTGGCCGCGGCCCGCGCGCTTCTGCCGCTCGATCTTCCGGCCGACGAGATCGCCCGGCGCGCCATGAAGATCGCCGCGGGTATCTGCGTCTTCACCAACGAAAACGTGACATTGGAAAGTCTGAAGGTCTAACGGCTTTCCGCAAAAGCCCGCGCCGGCTATCCCCTGCCTAGGGGACTGGACGAACGGCTCACCCTTCCCCATCTTGCTGCGATCATGACCTCGTTTTTCACGCCCCGCGAAATCGTTTCCGAACTCGACCGCTACATCGTCGGCCAGCATGACGCCAAACGCGCCGTGGCGATTGCGCTGCGCAATCGCTGGCGCCGGCAGCAATTGCCCGAGGCGTTGCGCGAAGAAGTCCTGCCCAAGAACATCCTGATGATCGGGCCGACCGGCGTCGGCAAGACGGAAATCTCGCGCCGCCTTGCCAAGCTCGCCCAGGCGCCGTTCCTCAAAGTCGAAGCCACCAAATTCACCGAAGTGGGTTATGTCGGTCGCGATGTCGAACAGATCGTGCGCGATCTTGTGGAAGTCGGCATTGCCCTGGTGCGCGGGTCCAAGCGCAAGGAGGTGGAAGCCCAGGCTGAAGCCAAGGCCGAAGAGCGTGTGCTCACCGCCTTAGTCGGCAATGCGAGCGCGGCGACGCGCGATTCGTTCCGCAAGCGCTTGCGCGCGGGCGAACTCAACGACAAGGAAATCGAGATCGAGCTGCGCGATTCCGGCGCCATGCCCTCGCTGGAAGTCCCGGGCATGCCGGGTACGCAGATCGGCATGATCAATCTCGGCGATATTTTTGGCAAGGCGCTCGGCGGGCGCACCAAGACGCGGCGCATCACGGTCGAGGCGTCGCACGATCTCCTGATTGCTGAGGAAGCCGACAAGCTGCTCGACAACGAGACCATCATTCGCGATGCCATCGACAATGTGCAAAACAATGGCATCGTGTTCCTGGACGAGATCGATAAGATTTGCGCGCGCGGCGAAATCCGCGGCGGCGCCGATGTCAGCCGCGAAGGCGTGCAACGCGATCTCTTGCCGCTGCTCGAAGGAACGACCGTTGCGACCAAGCACGGGCCGGTGAAGACCGATCACATTCTCTTCATTGCGTCCGGCGCGTTTCATTTGGCCAAACCGTCAGACCTGTTGCCGGAGTTGCAAGGACGGCTGCCGATCCGGGTCGAGCTGAAGGCGCTGACGCGCGATGATTTCAAGCGCATCCTGACTGAGCCGGAAGCGAGCCTCATCAAGCAATATGTGGCGCTGCTCGGGACCGAGAACGTGATCCTCGATTTCACCGAGGATGGCATCGATGCGATTGCGCAAATCGCAGCCGATGTGAATGCGCGCGTCGAAAACATCGGCGCGCGGCGGTTGCAGACGATCATGGAAAGGGTGCTGGACGAGATCAGCTTCACCGCCACCGATCGCAATGCCGAGAAGCTTGTCGTCGATGGCGCCTATGTGCGCGCCCGCGTGGAAGACCTCGCCAAGGACCAGGATCTGTCGCGGTTTATTCTGTAAGCCCAAACCTGTCATGGCCCTGCTCGACAGGGCCATCCAGCCGCCGCGTGTCCACGCGCCGAATGAGTCTCGTGACCGCCTGGATAGCCCTCTGTTGCGGGCCATGACAGTTACAGATTTACAAACTCGTATACCGCGCCATGGTGGCGGCGAAGGCCACCACGCCGATGAGAAGCCGCAATTCCCACCGAAGATAAACGCGCAAGGCGCGTATTTCGTCCGATGCCGGCATGAACGCGGCATTGGCTTTGCGCGCCGCCTGCCAGGCGCGGAAACGCAAGGTTGGCGGAATCGACAAAAGACCCATCGCCGCGAAGGTCGCCATCTTGGCCCAGAACCAGACATTCTCGACATAGTACAAATAGCCCTTGGCGCCATAGATCACGCGCAAAATGCCGACAATCACGATCAATCCCGCGGACGCGCCATAACCGATGTCCAGCCGCGCGATGCGCGCGGTGTCGTCTGCACTCATGCTCTCGCGCAGGAGCGTCGCCTGCACCGCCAACATGATAGCAAGGCCGAACACGAGCACATGATGAAGGATGGCGAGCCAGAGATCGGTCATCTTCGGTCCTCCAAGCGGCTGAGAGGACAATCTTACGCCGGATTTGCTGCGCTCTTGCCGTTGATTCCGCCTGCCAGGTTTTCCGGCGTGCCGGAAACAGGTCGTCACGAAAGCGAAAAACACGGACCCTGCAATTGTTTACCAATACTATTTTGGCGCACGTCCCCCGGTATCTATTGCATTGACCCCTCTAAGATTCCCTGCAAGAAAACCGTCTGACCTAGGCGAGGGCGGCGATGAAGCGTGCAAGTTACCTCTTTACGAGCGAATCGGTTTCGGAGGGTCATCCCGACAAGGTGAGCGACCGCATTTCGGACGAGGTGGTTGACCTGTTCTTCCGCGAAGGCCCCAAGGAAGGCATGAGCGCCTGGGATATCCGTGTCGCCTGCGAGACCCTTTGCACCACCAACCGTGTCGTCATCGCCGGCGAGACCCGCGGGCCCAAGGGCGTCGGTGCGGCACAGGTGGAAGAGGTGGCTCGCGCGGCGATCAAGGACATCGGCTATGAGCAGGAGGGCTTCCATTGGAAGACCGCTCAGGTCGAAGTTCTGCTGCATGCCCAATCGCCCCACATCGCCCAGGGCGTGGACGCGTCGGGCAACAAGGACGAGGGCGCGGGCGACCAGGGCATCATGTTCGGCTATGCCTGCCGCGAAACACCGGCGCTGATGCCGGCGCCGCTGTTCTATAGCCACAAGATCCTCGAGCTGCTGGCCATCGCGCGCAAATCCGGCAAGGAGCCGCTGCTCGGGCCGGATGCCAAATCGCAGGTCACGTTGCGCTACGCGAACGGCGTTCCGGTGGAAGCGACCCAGATCGTTCTCTCGACCCAGCATCTCGACGAGAAAATGACCTCGGACGATGTTCGCAGAATCGTCGAACCCTATATCCGCGAAACCCTGCCCAAGGATTGGATCACCGCGAAGACGGCGTGGCACGTCAATCCGACCGGCGCCTTCGTGGTCGGCGGGCCCGACGGCGATTGCGGCCTCACCGGGCGCAAGATCATCGTGGACACCTATGGCGGGGCGGCGCCCCATGGCGGCGGCGCCTTCTCGGGCAAGGATTCGACCAAGGTGGACCGTTCGGCCGCCTATGCTGCGCGCTATCTGGCGAAGAATGTCGTGGCCTCCGGCCTGGCCGACCGCTGCACCATCCAGATCGCCTATGCCATCGGCGTATCGGAGCCGTTGTCGGTCTATGTCGACACGCAAGACACCTGCAAGGTGGACGAAGCCAAGCTGGAAGAAGTGCTGCCCCAGTTGATGAGCCTGAGACCCCGGGCCATCCGCGAACATCTGGGCCTGAACAAGCCCATCTATGCGCGCACCTCGGCCTATGGCCATTTTGGCCGCGAACCCGATGCCGAAGGTGGGTTCTCCTGGGAGAAGACCGATCTCGCGGACAAGATCAGAGCCGCTTTCTGAGGGTCCGCACCGGCGCAAGCTCTACGGCCGCCGCAAGGGGCCGAGCCTCAGCGCCCATCAGGCTAAGCTGCTGGAAACGCTGCTGCCGCGGCTCGCGCTGACGCCGGTTCCGGGCCGCGACCCGCGGGATTATTTTCGCGATGAGGCCCATCCCGGCTTTTCGGCCGGAGGGGTCTGGCTCGAGATCGGCTTCGGGGCTGGCGAGCACCTGCTGTGGCAGGCCGAGAACCATCCGCAAATCGGCATTATCGGCGTCGAACCCTATGTTTCGGGCGTCGCCAAGCTCCTCTCTAAACTCGGCTCCCTCGCCCCCACAGGGGGAAAGGGCCGGGGTGAGGGGAAAATCGCCAATATCCGCCTTTATGGGGAAGACGCGCGCGATGTGATCGCCGCGCTGCCAGATTCCAGCCTGGACCGCGTCTTCCTGCTTTTCCCCGATCCCTGGCCCAAGACCCGTCATCACAAACGCCGGTTCGTCCAAACGGAGATGCTGGATCAATTAGCCCGGCTGATGAAGCCGGAGGCGGAGTTTCGCTTCGGAACCGACGACAAATCCTATCTTGTCTGGGCGCTGGAGCGTCTTGTGGCCCATCCGGCGTTTGCCTGGGCCGCGACAGGCCCAGCAGATTGGCGCGTGCGGCCCCCCGATTGGCCCCAGACCCGCTACGAAGCCAAAGCTCTCAAGGCAGGGCGGGTCTGTACCTTCTTGCGGTTTGTCCGGCGGTAGCTAGGTCCCGGTCATCAGGGCGGCTGCTTCTACCACCGCCATGGCGTTGACGGTGGCGTGCAGGCCAAAGGTCAGGAGCAAAGAGCCGCTCCATGCCCTAAGCCAGCCGAACAGCACGCCCAGGGCAAAGATTTCGGCCACAAAAAACCATTGATATTGCACATGAATAACCGACCACAGCGTAGCGGTGACGAGAATCGTCGGCCACATCCCGAAGGCCGGCGCGAAGCCGCGGAACAGAAAACCGCGGAATATCAGTTCCTCCTGCAACGGCCCCAGAAACACAAAAGTGAGCACCAGGAGCGGCAGCATGCCGGCGTCGCGTGCCGTGTTGAAGGTGTCGGTGATGAAAGCCGGCGCTTCCTGTCCGGTGACATCGGCCAGGATGCTGGTGGCCACCAGCACCGCCACCAGCAGAGCAGCGCCGACGCCGATTTCGCGGGGGCGGGGCCATTTCAAGGCGAGATAGTCCGCGACTGGCGCCCGCGACAGCCTGGCCGCCAAACCGAGCACGGCAAGGATGGGCGGGGCCGAAACCAAAAGTGAAAAGGCCAGCACCGCGCCATTGGATGAGATAGATGCCACCGAGATCTGTTGATGCGGGTGGGTCAGATTCCACCATCGCAAGAAGCCCAACGCGCCTATGGTCTGGAACAGGACCATCACCACGACGATGGGAACGGCCCAGGCCAGCGTGGCCCAGGGGCCCCAGCGCAAGCGCCGCTGTCCGGATGGCGGCACGGCAAGCTCGATGGCAGGGATAGTAGGGGCGAGTTCCATGACGGGAGGCCTAAAGCAATTCCGGCAATTTAAACCCAATCCGGCGCGATTTCGTGATGATTATCCGCCAATGATAAACAGAGTGTGGATCGCATATAGGCTTTCCGGGCGCCTCTTGTAATCACAGGTGCGACAGCGTAGATAGGCGTCATTCCGAACAACAGAAAACTGTTGTGTGGCGATTGTAAGATCGCCGCGTCCGGAAAACTTTGGGTTTTCGAAGAGGTCGTCCTGAGCGGTCAGAATTTCCTGGATGCGTTGCTTGTTCCCGCAGTGGAAGCGGCGGGCTATCGGCTCGTGCGCCTTCGGGTGATGGGCGGCAAGCGCAAGACGCTTCAGGTGATGGCCGAGCGCCCCGACGGCACCATGAACATCGATGATTGCGCCTCGTTGTCGCGCGCGCTGTCCGATGTGCTGGAAGCCGCCGACCCGATGGCTGACGAATTCGTGCTGGAAGTGTCTTCGCCGGGTATCGACCGGCCGCTGACCGGCGAGTCCGATTTTGTCCGTTTCGCCGGACACGACATCAGGCTGGAAATGACCCACCCCGTAAACGGCAGGAAGCGCTTCAAGGGCATGCTCGCCGGCTTGGACGGGCACGACGTGCTGATGGACGTGACGGGCGAAAACGGAATAGAGCGCGTGCGCTTGCCGTTCGCGGAGATCGCGGATGCGAAGCTCGTGCTCACGGATCGGTTAATACAGGAAAGCTTGAAAGCCAGGGACGCCAAGGCTTCCAATTAGAAGAACCATTTCTCCCCCGAGGCTCGCGGGGCAAGACCAAGGAGTGAAAATTCATGGCTATCGGAGTTGCCGCAAACCGGCTCGAATTGCTGCAGATCGCAGACGCCGTCGCGCGCGAGAAATCGATCGACAAATCGGTCGTGATCCACGCGATGGAGGAGGCGATGCAGCGCGCCGCCAAATCGCGCTACGGCACCGAGAACGAGATCAAGGTCGAGATTGATCCCAAGACCGGCGAGACCCATATCTCGCGCTATCTGCATGTCGTGGATCAGATCGACAACGATAAGATCGAGATTTCGATCGCCGATGCGCGCCGGCGCAATCCTGCGGCGCAAGTGGGCGACATCATCGCCGAGACGTTGCCGCCGATCGAATTTTCGCGCATCGCCACGCAGGCCGCCAAACAGGTGATCGTGCAGAAGGTGCGCGATGCCGAACGCGAGCGCCAATATGACGAATACAAGGACCGCATCGGCGAGATCGTGCATGGCACGGTGAAGCGCGTCGAGTTCGGCTCCGTGGTGGTCGATTTCGGCCGCGCCGAGGGTGTCGTCCGCCGCGACGAGATGATCCCGCGCGAATCCTTCCGCAACGGCGATCGTATCCGCGCCTATATTTACGATGTGCGCCGCGAAACCCGCGGGCCGCAGATTTTCCTCTCCCGCACGCATCCGCAATTCATGGCCCGGCTGTTCGCGCAGGAAGTGCCGGAAATCTATGATGGCATCATCGAAATCCGCGCGGTGGCGCGCGATCCAGGGAGCCGCGCGAAGATCGCGGTGATTTCCAAAGATTCCTCCATCGATCCGGTTGGCGCCTGCGTCGGCATGCGTGGCGTGCGCGTGCAGGCGGTGGTGCAGGAGCTGCAAGGCGAGCGCATCGATATTATTCCCTGGAACGGCGACCCTGCGACCTTCATCGTGAACGCGCTGGCGCCGGCCGAAGTCTCCAAAGTGGTGCTGGACGAAGAAACCCGCCGCGTCGAAGTCGTGGTGCCTGACGATCAGCTTTCGCTCGCCATCGGGCGGCGTGGCCAGAATGTGCGCCTCGCCTCGCAATTGACCGGCTGGCAGATCGACATCCTGACCGAGCAGGAAGAATCCGAACGGCGGCAGAAGGAATTCGCCGAACGCACGGCGCTCTTCATGGAAGCCTTGGATGTGGATGAGACCATCGCCCAATTGCTTGCTTCCGAAGGCTTCGCCAGCGTGGAAGATGTCGCGTTCGTGCCGGTACATGAGCTGGCCGAAATCGAAGGCTTCGATGAGGATACCGCCGAAGAGCTGCAGGCACGCGCGGTCGGCTATATTGAACAAAAAAATGCCGCCTTCGATGCCAAGCGCCGCGAACTTGGCGTGACCGACGACGTGGCGGAAATCGAAGGGCTGACCCCGGCCATGCTGGTCAAACTCGGCGAGAACGACATTAAGACGCTGGAGGATTTCGCCGGCTGCGCCAGCGACGACCTGCTGGGTTATGTCGAAAACAAGGGCAATGAGCGCGTGCGCGTGCCGGGCGCGCTCGATGGCTTCGATCTCGTGGCCGATGAGGTCAACGACCTCATCATGAAGGCGCGCGTCAAAGCAGGCTGGGTGAAAGCGGAAGACCTGGTCAAGCCCGAAGCCGAACCGGCCGAGGAGGCGCCCGAGGCGTGATGGCTCTGGCGGAGCAGGACGAACCGATTGCCGGCACAGCGCGCGCGGGGTTCTCGCGCGAGCGCCGCTGCATTGTGACGGGTGAGGTCCTGCCCGAAGCCAGACTGCTGCGCTTTGTGCTCGCGCCCGACGGCGAAATCGTGCCCGATGTCGAAGCCAAGCTGCCGGGGCGCGGCATGTGGGTGCGGGCCGAGCGGGCTGTGCTCGCGCAGGCGGTGCAGAAGCGCCTCTTCGCCAAGGCCGCCAAGGCGCAGGTTCGCGTGGCCGCGGACCTTCCCGAACGCGCCGAGGCAAGGCTTGTCGAGCGCATGCTGGCCCATCTTGGGCTTGCCCGCCGCGCCGGCGAATTGATCTTGGGCTTCGATTCCGTCGAGAAGGCCTTGCGTTCGCCGAACCCTCCCCCACTTATCGTTGAGGCGGCGGAAGCCGCACCCGACGGGCGGCGTAAGCTCCAGGCCGCGGCAAAGGCCGGCGGGCATGTTCCTTTTGTGATCGATGTCCTCAGCAATGCCGAATTGAGCTTGGCTCTCGGAAGGGCAAATGTGGTACATGCAGCCCTCAAACCGGGACGGATTGC
>DATLVC010000297.1:0-7461 GCA_035577685.1 Micropepsaceae bacterium
CAATGCCGCGGAGAAGGCCGGCGTCACCAAACGCCAGCTTGCGGATTCCTTTCCCAAAGGACCGGCGAGCCTGGTCGAAAGCTTTTCGCATTGGGCTGACCGCCGCATGGAAGAAGTCCTTGCCGCGCGGGGCAAGCAACGGATGCGCGAGCGCATTGCCGGTGCGGTGAAAGCCCGCATCGAAGCGATGGCGCCGCACAAGGAGGCGGTCCGTCACATGACGGGGTTTCTCGCCCAGCCGCAGCATGCCGCGCTCGGCGCGAAACTGATGATGCAAAGCGTCGATGCGATGTGGCGCGCGGCGGGCGACCGTTCGAGCGATTTTTCCTATTACACCAAGAGGGCGACCTTGGCGGGTGTCTATGCCTCAACTTTCGCGTTCTGGCTCACCGATCCCAGCGAGGGCCACGTCGCGACATGGACGTTTCTGGAAAATCGCATCGACAATGTGATGACGATCGGAAAGCTTAAAGGCGCCGCGAAGAACGTCATTGCGAAACTGCCAGATCCCTTAAAGATGTTCAGCGCCCTCCGTGGCGGCCGCCCGCGCTAAACGATGACCCGTGTCCCCAGCAAATATCTTTTGGGCGAAAGTCTCGCACGCGTCCGCGAAGTTCTGATGCGCGAATGGGACCCCATTGGCGTTCAAGACATTCCAGAAGCTGCGGACGAATATGACGGCTACGTTGGGCGCGTACACGTGATGCTTATGAGTGAGCAGGCATCAGCTGAAACAATAGCGGCCTATTTGTTCGATATTGCCACCAACCATATGGGTCTCTCGAATTCGGTCCGATTGGCGGAATTGAGCGATCATGCCGCTTCGACGTTGGTGGCTATCCGGCCAGAGCTTGAAATTCACTGACCTCACTCTTTGGGAAGACGCGGAAAGAGCCGTGTGATGTGGCCCATCTTGCGGCCCGGTCGCACGAACCGCTTGCCATAGATATGCAGCCCCGCCGTTTCGCCGGCCAGTTCCTGCCAGGCCTCGACTTCGGCGCCGATGATGTTGTCCATTATCGCATCCGAATGGCGCTTTGCGTCCCCTAAGGGCCAGCCCACGACCGCACGGATATGCTGCTCGAACTGGCTGACCACACAGGCTTCCATCGTCCAATGGCCGGAATTGTGCACCCGGGGCGCGATCTCGTTGACGGCGATTTCGCCATCCTTGCCGATGAAAAGCTCGACCCCCAGGACACCGACATAATCCAGCGCGTCGGCAATCTTTCGCGCGATAGTGATGGCTTCCCGCGCGGTGGAATTGGTGAACGGCGCCGGCACGGTCGAGCGGCGCAAAATGTGGTTCTCGTGCTCGTTCATAGGCGGGTCAAAGGCGGCGAAAGCGCCATCGCGGCCGCGCGCGGCGACGATGGAGGCCTCGAAGGCGAAATCCACGAATTTCTCCAGGATGGCCGGCACGCCGCCATGCTCTGCAAAACCCGCGACGCATTCCTCTGCGCTTCTGACGATCCGCTGGCCCTTGCCGTCATAGCCGAGCGTGCGCGTTTTCAGCACCGCGGGACCGCCAAGCTCGGCGAATGCCGCCGCCGCATCTGACGCGCTCAGCACATTGCGGAAAGGGGCCGTGGCGATGCCGAGCCCGGCAACGAAGTTCTTTTCCAGAAAGCGGTCCTGGGCTACGGCCAGCGCGCGTGAATCGGGCGCAACCGGCACATGATCGGCCAGATAATGGGCGGTCGCGTCAGGCACATTCTCGAATTCGAAGGTCACCACATCGCAGGCCGCCGCAAATTGCGCCAACGCGGCCTGGTCGTCGTAAGCCGCCCGCGTGGTTTCCGTCGCGACATTGAAGCCGCAGGATTCCGTCTCGTCGGAATAGATATGCGTGCGAAAGCCGAGCTTGGCCGCTGCCAGCGACAGCATGCGGCCCAATTGGCCGCCGCCGAGAATGCCGATCATGGCCCCGGGTGCTAGGGGGGCGGAAAGGGGGATGGGCGCGCTCACTGTTTGATCCGTTTCCGCCTGTCGTCCGGCGTCAATGCCACCGACCGTGTTTGCCGCGCCCGCCAGGCTTCGAGCCGTTTGGCAAGGGCTGCATCCGCGAGCGCCAAGAGGCCGGCGGCGAAAAGGCCAGCATTCTTTGCCCCCGCCTCCCCAATGGCGAAGGTCGCGACCGGAACGCCCGCCGGCATCTGGGCAATGGACAAAAGGCTGTCCAGCCCCTTCAGCGTGCGGCTTTCGACCGGAACGCCCAGCACCGGCAGCACGGTCATGGCAGCAATCATACCCGGAAGATGGGCTGCGCCCCCGGCACCTGCGATAATGGCCTTAAGCCCCCGATTCTTGGCGCTCTTGGCGTAATCGTAGAGCCGGTCCGGCGTGCGGTGGGCGGACACCACGCGGACCTCGTAAGGGACGCGCAGCTCGTCCAGGACCGCGGAAGCGCGGCTCATGGTCTGCCAGTCGGAGCGGCTTCCCATGATGATACCGACAACCGGTTTGAGCGCTGGCTTGCGAGGGGGCATGAAGGGTTTTTTGGCTTCGCGTTATGGTTTCCCGCTTGACCGGAGCGGGAATCGGAAGCGGCCGATTATAGGCGCGAATGGGCCGGAAGAAAGCGCTATTGCGTCGCTTTGCGCGAGAGCGCGTTTGGTGTCACTTTCCCGGGCGCGGCGATTCGCTTGTGTTTCTGAGACGGACGGAATGAAAGTCGGAAAAGCGGATCGCTCGAGCCGGACCGGAAAGATTGCCGCTGCCGCCAAACCCGGAAGCGCTGCCGTCCCGATGTCGGCCGCAGCCATGACATCTGCTGCGGTCGCCTCCGTTCTTGGCATCCCCGAGGAAGAATTAACCCCGCAGGTGCGCGACGCGATCATGACCCTGATGCGCGAGGTCGATCGGCTGCGCCAGGAGATCGAACAGACCCGCACGCACCTGGACGAGATGGCGCGCACCGCCGATCAGGACATGCTGCTGCCGATTCTCAACCGGCGGGCCTTTGTGCGGGAGATTTCGCGTTTCATCGCCTTTGCCGAACGTTACGGGGTAACCTCGAGCCTGCTCTATTTCGACCTCGACAATTTCAAGGCCGTAAACGACGCATACGGACACAGCGCGGGTGATTTCGTGCTGCACCATTTCACCGATCTCCTCAGTGCCCAGATTCGCGATAGCGACGTCCTGGCCCGGATCGGCGGCGATGAATTCGCCATCATCCTGGCGCACGTCACGCTCGACCTGGCAACGAAAAAGGGCGAGAGCCTGTCGCAATCTTTGCGCGACCAGCCGCCGGTCTGGAACGGAAAGAAAATAGAGTTGAGCTTTTCCTGCGGCGTTTACGAATTGCACGCCGGCACGAATGCCGACACCGCCATCGCCCATGCCGACCGTGCGATGTATGCGCAGAAACGCTCGGCGGCGAAGGCTAAGCTGTGATGTCCGGCAGAAGCGAATCCTCGATACGCGTGATCTGGTCTTTGAGCTGCAATTTGCGTTTCTTCAGCCGGGTAAGCTGAAGCTGATCGCAATGCGGCGAGCCCGCAATCGCAGCGATCGCGGAATCGAGATCGCCATGCTCCTGGCGAAGCTCCGCGAGCTTGGCCCGTACAGCCTGTTCTTCTGCGTCGATCATGGCGCGCGAAGCTTTCCTCCCGTAGCTTGCGCTTGTCGAGGCTGTTTTATCAGCCGCGCCATTAACACATTCGCGTTCTTCGCAGATGCAAAAACGGCTCGCGCATCGGTGATGTAATTCGGTAAGCAAGTCTTGATTACAAGGGGTGACAAACACTTTTTCCGGTGATCTAATTCCATGCCTTCAATGATGAGGCTACCGATGGCTTTAGAGTCACACGTCCGAGAAATCGCCGACAAACACCAGAAACTACAGGAACTTATTGAAGCCGAAATGACGCATTCCGCCTGGGATGAAGTGCGGGTCGCGGCTCTGAAAAAAGAAAAACTCCGGCTGAAAGACGAACTCGAAAGATTACGATCACGCAGCCACTAAGGCTGCCATTCCACCAGACGCTTTTTTCGGAAAAAATCGCCGTCAGGTCAGACTTCTTGCCTGTTCCCGTAGACGGAATTTCTGAATTTTGCCAGTCGTGGTTTTGGGCAATTCGCAGAAGACGATTTTTCTCGGACATTTGAAACGGGCGAGATTGTCGCGGCAAAACGCGATCAAATCCGCCTCGGTGGTCGTTTCATTTCCCGGTTTCTTCTCGACGAACGCGCATGGGGTCTCGCCCCATTTCTCGTCGGGCTTTGCCACCACGGCCGCGAACAGAACCGCAGGGTGTTTGTAGAGCGCATTCTCCACTTCGATGGAGGAGATGTTCTCGCCGCCCGAAATGATGATGTCCTTGGAGCGGTCCTTGAGCTGGATATAGCCGTCGGGATGCATCACCCCGAGATCGCCGGAATGAAACCACCCGCCGGACATCGCCTCGCGCGTCGCGTTGGGATTTTTCAGATAGCCCTTCATCACGATATTGCCGCGAAACATGACTTCGCCGAGCGTCTGACCATCGGCCGGCACGGCTTCGAGCGTCACCGGATCGCGGACCGTCAATCGCTCGAGCGCAGGGTAGGGAATGCCCTGCCGGATTCGCTTGGCGCCCTGCTCCTTGGCGGACAGCGAATCCCATTCGGGATGCCATTCGTTCACCGTCGCCGGGCCGTAGGTTTCGGTCAGGCCGTAGACGTGGGTGAGCGCAAATCCCGCTTCCAGCATGGCGAGCAAAATCGCTTCGGGCGGCGGCGCGGCGGCGTGCACGAAATTCACCCTCTGCGTGAAGGCGCGCTTTTCACCGGGCGCCGCATTCAGCAGCATCGACATCACGGTCGGGGCGCCGGAGAGATGCGTCACGCCGTGATCGGCAATCGCCGCATACATGTCTTTCGCGCGCACCCATCTGAGGCAGACATGCGTCCCCTGAATCAACGCGAGCGTCCAGGGAAAGCACCAGCCATTGCAGTGGAACATCGGCAGCGTCCACAGATAAACCGGACGCTCCGCCATGCGGCAGGCGAGAATATTCGCATATCCCATCAGCGCCGCGCCGCGATGGTGGCAGACCACGCCCTTGGGATTGCCGGTGGTGCCCGAGGTGTAATTGAGCGAGATCGCGTCCCATTCGTCCTGCGGCATCTCCCAGGGGAAATCGGCATCGCCGCGGGAGAGGAATTCTTCGTAATCGACTGCGCCTGGCAGGATGTCCGTTTGCGGGAATTCCGGATCGTCATAGGCGATGACCAGCGGCTTCACTGTGGCGATGGCCAAGGCGGCATTGGCGCATTCGGCGAATTCGCGGTCGGCGATGAGGATTTTCGCGTCCGAATGATCAAGCATGAACGCGATGGAGGCGGGATCGAGCCGCGTGTTGAGCGCGTTCAGCACACCGCCCGTCATCGGCACGCCATGATGGGCTTCGAGCATCCCGGGCGTATTGGGAAGCAGCACCGACACGGTGTCGCCGCGCCCGATCCCTTCGCGCGCCAGCGCCGAGGCCAGCCGGCGCGACCGCGCATAGAATTCGGCGTAGGAAATCTTGCGCGCGCCATGGATGATCGCCGTGACATCGGGATGCGCCTCGGCCGTCCGCTGCAGGAACGAGAGCGGCGTCAGCGGCTGGAAATTCGCCGGATTGCGGTCGAGGTCCATGTCATAGGGGTTGCCGGTCACGCTTTTCGGCCGGCTTGGGGCAACGGCCCGCGGCTGCGGCAGGACCGGCCGTGATCGCGGCC
Organism: Micropepsaceae bacterium; assembly: GCA_035577685.1. Taxonomy (GTDB): domain Bacteria; phylum Pseudomonadota; class Alphaproteobacteria; order Micropepsales; family Micropepsaceae; genus CAIYRG01. The sequence continues at coordinate 5,710 of DATLVC010000297.1, forward strand.
GGCGGCGCGCGCTCGGAATCGGCTTGCCCACAGGGGCAGGCGCAGCCGCCCGGCGATTGGGCACAGGGGATTTTGCCTTCGCGGGCGCTGCAGCTTTGGGTTTGCGCTTCGCTTTGGGGCCGGCTTTGATCTTTTTCGGCGATTTGCCCCGCGCGGGCCGGACCGGTTTTTTCGATTTCGTTTTGGAACCGGATTTGGATCGTGTCGCCATGTCTGCTCGAAAATGGAAAAAGCCGCGCGAACGCTAATGAAACCCGCTCTCTGCGGCAAGCAGCGCCCCTAACACCGAAATCGGTTTTTTGACTTACAAAGAGAAAACAGGCTAGCGAGCGCAGCTTTTCAGGTCAGCCGAATCCCATGGTTTCGACGGGTTCCAGCATTGCCGCGATTCTGATCGCGACGGCCCTTTTCCTGATGGGCAACGGCCTCATCGGCACGCTGACGCCGCTGCGCGCCCATGACCAGGGATTTTCCGACATCGCGGTGGGTGCGCTGGGCGCCTGGTATTATCTGGGCTTCGTCATCGGCTGCTTCGCCGGCCCGCGCCTTTTGGCCCGCGTCGGCCATATCCGCGCTTTCGCGGTGGCCGCGGTCCTGGTTGCGGCCTGCGTGCTGATCCAGCCGATCTGGACCAATCCGACCGCCTGGTTCGGGGTGCGCGGCATCACCGGCTTTTCCATGGCCATTCTTTATATGGCGGTGGAAAGCTGGCTGAACGACCGCGCCAGCAACGAGACGCGCGGACAAATCCTTGCGCTCTATGTCGCGGTCAATCTGAGCGCGCTTCTGCTCGGACAATGGCTGCTGCTGCTGGCCCCCACGCAATCCTTCGAGCTTTTCAGCATCGGGGCCATTCTCTACTGCCTCTGCGTGGTGCCGATGGGACTGACGCGCCTGCCCGCGCCGGTTTCGCACGCCGCCCCCCGGATCGACCTCATCCGCATCATCACGGTGTCGCCGGTGGGCGCAGCCGGCTGCCTGACGGTCGGGCTCGCCAATGGCGCCTTCTGGGCGCTGGCGCCGATCTATGGGCAAGCGCTCGGCTTTTCCACCCGCGAGATCGCGCTCTTCATGAGCGTCTTCATCGCCGGGGGCGCGCTCATCCAATGGCCGTTGGGCCGGATTTCCGACGGCATGGACCGGCGCTGGATGATCGCGGCCACCTGCACCATGGCGTCCCTCTGCGGGCTGGTGCTGGGGGTCCTGGGTTGGCTCCTGATCCGCGTGCCGGACATTTTCTACGGCATTGTCTTCGTGTTCGGCGCTTCCATGCTGCCGCTCTATTCGCTGTCCATCGCCCATGCCAATGACCGGCTGCCGCGCGCCGAATTCGTCGACGCCTCGGCGGGCCTTCTGATGATTAATGCGGCGGCGTCCATTCCGGGGCCGCTGCTCGCCTCCTTCGTGATTTCGACGGCCGGCCCCTATTCACTATTTCTCTACACGGCGCTGGCCCATGCCGCGATGGCGTTCTATGCCTTTACGCGCATGCGCATTACAGAGCCCGCGCCGGCCGAGACCCGCGATATTTTTACGCCCGTCCCGCCGGGTTCGCCTGCGGTACTGCCGCTTGACCCGCGTGGCCCCGCACAGGACAAGAGCCTATGAGCGATACGACAGCCCTCGCCAAACGCGGCCTCATGCGCCGCCTCTACGATTGGACCATGGCGAACGCGACGGGCCGCCATGCCTGGGCGGCTCTGTTCGCGATTTCCTTCGCCGAAAGCTCGTTCTTCCCGATTCCGCCCGACG
>DATLVC010000298.1:0-5888 GCA_035577685.1 Micropepsaceae bacterium
TATAAGGCGCCGCGCGAAATCATCTGGATTCTCGGCGTCATTCTCTACGTCCTGATGATGGCGACCGCCTTTCTCGGTTACACCCTGCCTTGGGGCCAGATGTCATTCTGGGGCGCCACCGTCATCACCAATTTCTTCGGCGCGTTCGATGCGCTGATCCCCGGGCTCGGCACCGCCATCGTGACCTGGCTCTGGGGCGGCTTCGGCGTCGACAATGCGACGCTGCACCGCTTCTTCAGCCTGCATTATCTGCTGCCCTTCGTGATCGCGGGCGTGGTGGCGCTGCACATCTGGGCGCTGCATGTGCCGGGCAACAACAATCCGCTGGGCATCGATGTGAAGAGCCCGCAGGACACGGTGCCGTTCCATCCCTATTACACCGTGAAGGACCTGTTCTATCTGTCCTGCTTCATGATCCTTTACGCCTATTTCGTGTTCTTCAATCCGAACATGCTGGGCGATCCGATCAATTACGCGCCGGCCAATCCGATCCAGACGCCGGAAGACATCGTGCCGGAATGGTACTTCCTGCCGTTCTACGCGATCCTCCGATCGATCCCGAACAAGCTCATCGGCGTCTTGGCGTTGTTCGGCTCGCTGCTGACGCTTTTTGCGGTTCCCTGGCTTGACACCTCGCCGGTGCGCTCGGCGCGGTTCCGTCCGCTCTTCAAGCAGTTCTTCTGGATGCTGGTCGCGGATTGCTTGATCCTGGGTTATGTCGGATCGCAGCCGGTGGATGCGTCCCTCTTCAACACGCCCATTCCGATGGTATGGCTGGGCCGCATCGGCACGGCTTATTATTTCCTGCATTTCTGGATCATCATGCCGATCGTAGGGCTGATTGAAACACCCAAGCCTTTGCCCGACTCAATCGCCAAATCGGTGCTCGGCACCACGCCGGCCGGGTAGGGAAAACGCGATGCTCATCTCCTTCAAGCGCTCTATTCTGACTGTGGTTCTGTTCGGCGCCCTGACGCTTCCCGTTCTCGCTGCCGACAATGCACCGGCAGCCGCGCCTGCCGCAGCCGCGCCTGCTCCGTCCACGGCGCCCCTGCCGCCCAAGAAAATGGAATGGTCGTTCAACGGACCCTTCGGCACCTATGACCGCGCCGCGATGCAGCGGGGCTTCCAGGTCTACAAAGAGGTCTGCTCCGCCTGTCATTCGCTGAACCGCGTCGCGATCCGCACGCTTGGCGATGCCGGCGGCCCGGGCTTTTCGGAAGCCGAGGTCGCGGCGATTGCGGCGGGTTACAAGGTCCCCGCCGATCCCGACGAGATGGGCAAGACCGTGGACGCCAACGGCATGCCGCTGCTGCGCCCTGCGGTTCCGGCCGATTATTTCCCGCCGCCCTTCCCGAACGAGAAGGCGACCCGCGCCGCCATGAATGGCGCCCTGCCGCCCGATCTGTCGCTGATCGTCAAAGCGCGCGAGGGGCATGAGGATTACGTCTATTCCATCCTCACCGGTTTCGGGCAGAAGCCGCCGCCGAACGAGAAGATGGCGCGCGGCATGAACTACAACCCCTATTTCCCGCGGCATCAGATCGCCATGCCGCCGCCGCTGGCGATGGGTTCGGTCACCTATGCCGACGGCACCCCGAACACGGTCGAGCAGGAAGCCCATGACGTGGTGACGTTCCTGGCCTGGGCCGCCGAGCCCAAGATGGAAGAGCGCAAGCGCACCGGTTTCAATGTGATGCTGTTCCTGATCGGCTTCACGGTGCTGCTCTATTTCTCGTACCGCCGCGTCTGGCACGGCAAGCATTGACGCCGGCGCAACCGGCGAAGGTTCGGACGGACCGCCCCTCTCCCCTTGAGGGAGAGGGTGGCGCGCCGCGCACGTATGTGCGCCACTGGCGCGCCGGGTGAGGGGGGCGTTACTGTCGTCTCGCAATCGGGGAGCCCTCGCATCGTGAAAACCGTTCTCGGCATCATCGGCGGTTCCGGCGTCTACGACATATCGGGCCTGGAGAACGCCCGCTGGCAACACGTCGATTCGCCCTGGGGCGAGCCGTCCGACGATCTGTTGCTGGGCACGCTCTCGGGTGTCGACATGGCGTTTCTGCCCCGTCACGGGCGCGGCCATGTGCATTCGCCGACCTCGATCAACTACCGCGCCAATATCGACGCACTGAAACGCGTGGGCTGCACCGATGTGATTTCGGTCTCGGCCTGCGGCTCTTTCCGCGAGGAGCTGCCGCCCGGCCATTTCGTGCTGGCCGACCAGTTCATCGACCGTACCCATGCGCGCGAGAAAAGCTTTTTCGGGCGCGGCTTCGTCGCCCATGTGTCGCTGGCCCATCCGGTCTGCCCGCGTCTGGTGAATGCGCTGGCCGAAGCGGCCGACGAGGAAGATATCGCCTTCACCAGAGGCGGGGTCTATCTCGCCATGGAGGGACCGCAATTCTCGACGCTGGCCGAATCCAACCTCTACCGCTCCTGGGGCTGCCATGTGATCGGCATGACCGCCATGCCCGAAGCCAAGCTCGCGCGCGAGGCGGAACTGCCTTACGCCATCGTCGCCATGGTCACCGACTATGATTGCTGGCATCCGAGCCATGATCACGTCACGGTGGAGCAGGTGATCCGCGTCCTGTTCGGCAATGCCGACAAGGCCCGCGCGCTGCTCACGCGCGTGGTGACGAAGCTCGGACCCGTGCGCACGCCATCGCCGCTTGGTATCGAGCATGTGCTGGACACGGCTCTCATCACCGCGCCGGACAAGCGCGATCCCGAGCTGTTCAGGAAGCTCGATGCGGTCGCCGGCCGCGTGCTGAAGAAACACCACTAGCCGAGGGGCACCATGGATTTCGCTTCCGCTATCCGAACGATCCCGGATTATCCCAAGCCCGGCATCATGTTCCGCGACATCACCACGCTCTTGGGCAATCCGCGGGCGTTCCGCGCCGCGGTCGATCAGCTGGTGCAGCCTTATGCGGGCGTACGCATCGACAAGGTCGCCGGCATCGAGGCACGCGGATTCATCCTGGGCGGCGCCGTGGCCCATCAGCTATCGGTCGGCTTCGTGCCGGTGCGCAAAAAGGGCAAGCTGCCTTGGAAAACCATGGGTGAGGATTACGCGCTGGAATACGGCACCGACCGGGTCGAGATTCACGAGGACGCGGTGAAAAAGGGTGAGCACGTGATCGTGGTGGACGATCTTATCGCCACCGGCGGCACGGCATTCGCGGCCATTAAGCTGCTCGAACGCGCCGGCGCGAAGGTCGTCGGCTGCTGTTTCGTGATCGATCTTCCGGACCTCGGCGGCGCCGACAAGATCCGCGCGCTGGGCAAGGAAGTGACCACGCTCGTGGCTTTCGGGGGGCACTAGAAAAAGTGTCATGGCCCGGCTTGACCGGGCTATCCAGCCGGCGCATGTCCATGCACCGAAGGAAAACCGGCATCTTCTGGATGGCCCGCTTTTGCGGGCCATGAGAGTGAGGGTTTAAATGCAACTCTATTACTCCCCCAACTCGCCCTATGCGCGCAAAGCCCGCATCATTATCCACGAGCTTAATCTGACGAAGCGCGTCGAAGAGACGATCGTCAGCCTGCCCGCCGATGCGAAATTTCGCGTCATTAATCCGCTGGGGAAAATTCCCGCGCTCGTGCTGGATGATGGCTCGGTGATCTACGACTCGCCAGTGATCTGCGAATATCTGGACGAGCTCGGTCAGGGGAAGTTTTTCCCGCGCCCAACTTTTTTCAAGGATGCAGAGGGGCGCTGGCGCGCTCTCACGCTTCAGGCGCTGGGCGATGGACTTGCCGATGCGGTGGTGCGCCGCAATCAGGAACTGCGTCTGTCCGAGGACAAGCAGTCGGCGGAGGTAATCCAGCGCCAGACGGCCGCCATTGAAGGGGCCTTTACAGTGGCCGACCGCGCGGCGGCGAAATTTCCCGAAGACCCTACCATCGGCGAAGTCGCTATCGCTTGCGCCATCGGCTATCTCGATCTGCGCGCGCCACATGACGGGTGGCGCGACCGTTATCCGCAACTGGCGCGCTGGCTCAATCGTTTCTCGCAACGTCCGAGCGCCATCGCCACGCAGCCGCCGCCGGCATGAAAATCGACGGCAAGCCCTATCGCACCATCTGGCCCATGCCGGACGGCGAGGGCGTGGAAGTCATCGACCAGACCAAGCTGCCGCACCGTTTCGAAACGCTACGCCTCTCCACTATGGCGGAGACGGCCCACGCTATCCGCGCCATGATCGTGCGCGGTGCGCCGCTCATCGGTGCGACGGCGGCCTATGGTCTTGCGCTCGCTTTGCGCGACGATCCGTCCGACGAAGCGCTGGACAAGGCCCACGACACGCTGCTCGAAACCCGCCCGACGGCGGTGAATTTGCGCTGGGCGCTGAAGCGCGTCCGTGACGTCGTGCGCAACCGCCCGCGGTCTGCCCGCGCCGACGCGGCCTGGCGCGAAGCCGCTCTCATCTGCGATGAAGATGTCGAGATTTGCCGGCGCATCGGCGAGCATGGGTTGAAGATTTTCCGCGAGGCCGCTGCCAAGAAGAACGGCGCGCCGCTCAATGTGCTCACCCATTGCAACGCCGGCTGGCTCGCCTGCGTGGATTGGGGCACCGCACTTGCGCCCATCTATATGGCCCATGACGCAGGCATCCCCCTCCATGTCTGGGTGGACGAAACCCGGCCGCGCAATCAGGGCGCCTCGCTGACCGCGTTCGAGTTGGGCGGCCACGGTGTGCTGCATGCCGTCATCGCCGACAATGCCGGCGGCCATCTGATGCAGGCCGGCCGCGTCGATTTGGCCATCGTCGGCACCGACCGCGTGACGCGCAACGGCGATGTTGCGAACAAGATCGGCACCTATCTGAAGGCGCTCGCGGCCAAGGACAATGACGTGCCCTTTTATGTCGCGCTGCCTTCGACCACGATCGATTGGACGCTGGCTTCCGGCGATCTTATCCCCATCGAGGAACGGTCCGGCACCGAGGTCACGCATATGACGGGCCGTCTGCCCGATGGCAGCGTGGCGACGGTGGAAATCACGCCGCCCGGCTCGGCGGCCGCCAATCCCGGTTTCGATGTGACGCCAGCGCGCCTGGTCACCGGGTTCATCACCGAACGCGGCGTTTGCGCCGCCAACGAAGCGGGTCTTCGCGCGATGTTCCCGGATGGTGGCGCCACGAAACCCTGACGGGAACTCAATCCCGCCGAAGGCACACGCGACGCATTCGCAATGCATGATGCCTGTGCTGGCGTAAACTGCACCGATGTTTCAAATTTGAAATGCGCTGACCGCGCCGCGCATGCTAAGCAACGCTGAAAGGGCTGTGCCCGTCGGATTCATGTGCTTGAGGGGATTCATGTCACGGCATTTCCGCGCTCTGGCCTTATCCGTTGTGATGATCCTTGGCGGGGAAGTGAGCGCGGCGGCGGCCGATGGTTCGGCCAATCAGCCGCAAACCATGGTCATCGATTTGACGGCACCGAACGCGCAAGCTCCGGCGCCTGCTGCGGGCGGCGGGCCCGCCACAATGTTCGTCGACCTCACCAAAGGCGATGCGCCCAGCGCGATGCCCGCGGACAAATTCGGCCCGGCCAGGGTGCCGCGGACAAGGCATGTCGATCTCAGCAATGGCGCCGCGCCTCCGCCTCCCGATGAAAACGAGGACAGCGTCCAGATCGACACCATCACCATCACCGGTGAGCGTATCCCCGATCCCAACGATCCCTTGGAAGACAGCAACCGCGGCCGCTTCCGGACCCATGTCGGATTGCACCGCTATTTCATCGATCCGGTGGAGCGCACCTATTTCTTCGTCGTTCCCACGCCCGCCCGGGAAGGCATCCACAATTTCCTCACCAATCTCGAATCGCCCACGGTGCTTGCCAACGATCTGTTCCAGGGCAAGCTGGATCGC
>DATLVC010000299.1:0-3902 GCA_035577685.1 Micropepsaceae bacterium
AGATTGCCCTGCCGGCGCTGGTGTCGACACTGTCGATCTGCATCGTGTTCGTTCCGATGTTCCTGCTGGCTGGAATTGCAAAATTTCTATTCATTCCGCTGGCCGAAGCCGTGGTGTTCGCCATGCTGGCCTCCTACATCCTGTCCCGCACGCTGGTGCCTACGCTGGCGAAGTTCTGGCTCAAGCAGCACGATGCCGCCGCAAAAACCAGACGGCGTCACGCGCTGGCGCGCTTTCAGGAACGCTTCGAGCGCAACTTCGAAAAAATGCGCGAACGGTATCTGGCATTGCTCGGCATGGCTGTCCGCAGCGGCCCGCGCTTTGCGGCGATATTCCTGGGTTGCATGGCGGCAACCGCCTTGCTGGCGTTTCCGCTCGGCCCCCTGCCCGGCCTCGGTCAGGACTTCTTTCCCTCCGTCGACGGCGGCCAGATCAAGCTGCACGTGCGCGCGCGTACCGGCACACGCATCGAGGAGACTGCGGCGCTTTGCGATGCCATCGAGGCCACCATCCACAAGGTGATTCCAAAGAAAGAGTTGAGCACGGTCGTCGATAATCTGGGGCTGCCCTACAGCGGCATCAATCTCGCCTACAGCACCTCCGCACCGGTGGGTCCGGGCGATGCGGACATATTCGTCAATCTCAAGGAGGGCCACCAACCCACCGCGGGATACGTGCGTGAATTGCGCAAGCGGCTTTCGGCCGACTTTCCCTCCACGACATTTTCGTTTCTGCCCGCGGACATGATCACTCAAATTCTGAACTTTGGTCTGCCGTCGCCCATCGACGTGCAGATCGTCGGTTTCAACGTGCCTGCCAATCGCGCGTTTGCGAACGCGCTATTGCAAAGATTGCACAGCGTGCCCGGCGTGGTGGATTTGCACATCCACCAAACCGGCGACTATCCGCAATTCAATGTCGATGTCGACCGCACCAAGGCGCAGCTCGTCGGTCTGACCGAACAGGCCGTTGCCAGCAACATGCTCGTGTCCTTGTCCGGCAGCTTTCAGACCTCCCCCTCGTTCTGGGTGGATCCGAAGAGCGGCACCCAGTACCAAGTGGCCACGCAGACTCCGCAGTTCCGCTTGGAAAGCCTGAATGATCTCGGCAACACTCCCCTGAGCGGCGCCAACGGCGCCTCCGGGCAGATTCTGTCGAACGTCGCCCGCATCCATCGCAGCGCAGCCCCGGCGGTGGTGAGCCACTACAATGCGACCCCCGCGCTCGATATATACGGATCGGTGCAAGGCATGGATCTGGGCTACGTATCCACGAAGATGAATGAAATCATCGCTGCGGCGCAGAAGGACTTACCCAAAGGCTCGCACGTCGTACTGCGCGGACAAACGCAGACCATGAAAGCCTCGTTCAACGGCTTGCTGATCGGCTTGGTCGGCGCCATCGTGTTGGTCTACATGCTGATCGTGGTGAATTTTCAATCCCTGCTCGATCCGTTCATCATCATCACGGCGCTGCCCGCCGCGCTCGCCGGTATCGTCTGGATGCTGTTCCTCACGCACACGACCGTCAGCGTGCCGGCCCTGACCGGCGCAATCATGTGCATGGGGGTCGCCACGGCGAACAGCGTATTGGTGGTGAGTTTTGCGCGCGAACGCATGAATGCCGGCGACAATGCGTTCGAGGCGGCGCTGCAGGCTGGATTTACGCGGCTGCGCCCGGTTCTCATGACAGCCTTGGCCATGATCATCGGCATGATCCCGATGGCGTTGGGGCTGGGGGACGGCGGCGAGCAGAATGCGCCGCTGGGGCGCGCGGTCATCGGGGGCCTGCTATTCGCCACCGCCGCGACCTTGTTTTTCGTGCCGACCGTATTCTCGATCATTCACGGGCGTGCCTCAAAGCACCCGATTTACTCTGTGGAGATTCCCAATGGCTGAGGAAAGCACGGGTACGGACACGAACCTGCGCCGCAAAGTGCACCGCTACGGGCTGATACTGCTCATCGTCGCGCTGTGCTTGGCGCTTTGGGGCGAGGTCAGCCGGATACTGGCGCGTTCTGCGCTCGCCAAGGAAACCGCCGAAGCCGCCATCCCCACGGTGTTGACGACCACTCCGAATCGCACGACGCTCGGCGAGGAACTGGTGCTGCCGGGCACCGTACAAGCCTATGTGGAGGCTCCCATTTATGCGCGGACCAGCGGCTATCTGAAGGAATGGCGGACTGATATCGGAGCGCAGGTAACCAAGGGACAGTTGCTGGCCGAAATCGACGCGCCCGAGGTCGACCAGCAGCTGAGCCAGGCCCAGGCGGACCTCGCCACCGCGCGCGCCAACGAGTCCTTGTCCAATAGCACCAACCTGCGCTGGAAGGGATTGCTGGCCACCGAATCGGTGTCCAAGCAGGACGCCGATGAAAAGGCGGGCGATGCAGCGGCGAAGAAGGCGGCGGCGGATTCGGCGGCAGCCAATGTGTCGAGACTGCGTGAGCTCGAGTCGTTCAAACGGGTGGTGGCTCCCTTCGGCGGCGTCATTACGGCGCGCAATACCGACATCGGGGCCTTGATCAATGCGGGTCAAAGCGCCGGAACCGAGCTGTTTCGTATCGCCGATATGCACAAGCTGCGCATCTATGTCCAGGTTCCGGAGACCTACGCGGCCGTCACGCGCCCGGGACTCGAGGCGGAATTGCGCTTTGCCGAGCAACCCAAGAAGGGGTTCACGGCGAAGACGGTGCGTACTTCGAACGCCCTGGACCCCAATTTGCGTACCCTGCAAGTCGAGCTCGAATTGGACAACGCAAATCACGAAGTCTTCCCGGGAGCCTACGCCGAGGTGCATTTCAAGCTTCCGGCGAGTGCCGAAACCCTGCGACTGCCGGCGAATACCGTGCTGTTTCGCGCGGCCGGTTTGCAGGTCGCGACGGTCGACGGACAACGTCACGTGAAGCTCAAGAGCATCGTGCAAGGGCGCGACTTCGGCAACACCATCGAAATCCTCTCCGGACTCGAATCCAGCGAAGTGGTGATTCTCAACCCGTCCGACTCGCTGACCGACGGTACCGAGGTGCGCATCGCATCCGCAGGCAAGGCCGCCTCGTGAAAGCGCTTGCGTCAAGCGCCTTCGGGTTGCTGATCGGCTTGACCGCCTGTTCATTGGCGCCCGCCTACAAGACGCCGGAGAGCGTGCCGGCCGCGAGTTCCTATCAGGAGCTGGGCGACTGGAAACCGGCACAACCTTTGGACAACCAGAGCCGCGGCGCGTGGTGGAGCGTGTTTCAAGATCCGCAACTGGACGCGATGGAACAGAAGGCGGGCGATGCCAACCAAGAATTGAAGGGGGCCATCGCACGGCTGGAGCAAGCGCGTGCCGCTACGCGTGTTGTGCGGGCGGACCTCTTCCCGACGCTGACCGCGGGCGCCTCGGCAACGCGCTCGCGAACCTCCGTCAATTCGCCGAGGTTCCCGCCCGGAGCCGAGCCGGTCGGCAATAATTTCGTTCTACAAGCCGACTTCTCCTACGAAATCGACCTGTGGGGCCGGGTACGCAACGCGGCGGCATCGGCCAAGGCAAGCCAACAGGCGACCGCCGCCGATCTCGCGACGCTCCGCCTGTCCATCGAAGCGGAATTGGCCATCGACTATTTCACGCTGCGCGCCGAGGATGCCGAACAGGTGCTTCTCGACCAGACCGTCGCGGACTACACCCGGTCGCTGCAATTGACCCAGAATTTATACAACGGCGGAGGCGCTGCGATTTCGGATGTCGCGCAGGCTCAGGCGCAGTTGGAGACCGCCCGCACGCAGGCTGCCGATATCCGGCTGCAGCGTGCCGAGAGCGAGCACGCGATTGCCGTATTGATCGGTGAAAACCCGTCCGCGTTCCGCACGGATCCCAATCCCCTGCCGGCCGAATTGACGCCTCCGCCCGTCGATCCGGGATTG
>DATLVC010000300.1:0-4083 GCA_035577685.1 Micropepsaceae bacterium
GGCCCTGGACCTCGCGGGAGGCCACGAAATGCGTGAGCACGATCGACACCACCGCCATGACGACATAGCCGAACAGCGCGATCTGCGCGGCGGGGTGATCCACCCGCCCCAGGTAATAATTGTCGAAGCCGAAGCCCGCGACCATCGAGATCGCCGACAGATGCCGCTCATATCGAAGGACGGTGGAGACAGGCAGCGCCACCAAAGGATGCTCGAATGCACGCAACGTAAAACCCAACCTCGCTAGGGCCACCATGGTTGCGCAAAGACTATGTCCGCTTCGAGGCGGAACCCGCGGCCAATGGCGCGAAGTGACTTTTCGCAGCCGCAAAAACACAATACTCTAGCTGTGGATCGCGCGGGCGGCCATGCCGCGCCGGTGCGAAAGTATCTTCGGAGACCGTCATGAAAAAGCTCGCCCTCGCCGCCACCCTGGCTCTCGCCGCGGCTGCGGCCGCGTCCGCTTCCGCCCAGAGCGAGCTGACCGGCCCCTGGCCCAACGAGAAACAGGCCGACTACATCATCAAGGATTTCCATTTCGCGAGCGGCGAGACCCTGCCCGAGCTGCGCATCCACTACACCACGCTGGGCACGCCCAAGAAGAACGCCGCGGGCGAAATCACCAATGGCGTGATCCTGCTGCATGGCACCTCCGGCTCCAGCCGCAACTGGCTCCTGCCCACGCTCGCCAACGAACTGTTCAAGCCGGGCCAGCCGCTCGACCTCGGCGAGACCTATGTCATCCTGGCCGATGCCATCGGCGTCGGCGGCTCGTCCAAACCGTCCGACGGGCTGAAGGCCAAATTCCCCCATTACCGGTATCACGACATCGTCGAAGCCGAGCACACGCTGATCACCCAGGGACTGGGCCTCAAGCATCTGCGCCTGGTGATGGGCAGTTCCATGGGCGGCATGCAGACCTGGATGTGGGGGGAGATGTATCCCGACCTGATGGACGGGCTGGTGCCGCTCGCGAGCCAGCCGATCCAGATCTCGGGCCGCAACTGGATCAACCGCCGCATCCGCATCGAAGCGATCAAGCACGATCCCGATTTCAACAACGGCAATTACGACAAGCCGCCGACGCATTGGATTTACACCGCACCGTCCGGCCCGATGGGCACCGAGTCCGATTATCAGATCCAGCAGACGGCGCCGACGCTGGAAGCCGCCGAAGCCTATTATAAGAAGCTGGTCGCCGAAGCCGCCAAGGCCGATGCCAACAATTCGCTCTACGGCATCGAGTCCGTGATGGACTACAACCCCGCGCCCGATCTGCACAAGATCAAGGCCAAGCTGATGGCCATCAACTCGGCCGACGACGAGGCCAATCCGGCTGCGCTGCATGTGATGGAACCGGCCATCGCGCAAATTCCCGGCGCGCGTTATGTGCTGATCCCGCAAAGCCCGGAGACGCACGGCCATTACACGCATCTGCGCGCCGCGATCTGGAAGCCCTATCTGGTGGAATTCTTGAAGACGCTCCCGCCCATGAAGTGACGGTCCCTCGCCCCCTTTTCGGGGGAGAGGGTCAGGTGGCGGGGCGCAGCACGTGCCTGCGCGCGCCCGCACCGGCACATACGCGTGCTTCGCGACGCCCGCCCAGGCATCCCCGCCGTCTTCGATTGCGTCCCCGGTGGCCCCCGTCGCCGGATTGGACTTATCTGGTCTTGTCGCGCCCCTCGAGCGTGCGCTCTTTTTCCCGTTCGGCGTAGTAAAGACCCAATGCCCCGATCAAATGAATGACGAGCTTGCGCAATACGGGGTCTCTGATTTTCTTGATGCTTCGATTTAGGTCTTCGATCTCACGCGCTAGAGATGTTTTCTTGGCCCCCACTCACACATTCCTATTCTTCCCCCTGTTACAGAGTTCCGTATGGCGGTGCACAGCGCTAAACCAAAGTAAAATCAGGATAAATACGACAATCTCTACTTATCCGTGTGTCGGTGTGTGGAATTCTGTCACACCAGCGGGGGCCCGCCCGGGCGCATCGCCCGATTTCGCGGCAGACATTGCGTATTTGTTAGGCGTCAGCGGGGCTGTTTCCGGCGCCACGCAACGTCCGCGCACGCCCCTTCTCGCGTCCAACCCGTCTGCGTCAAAACGGCTGGCCGGTGACGGCGCGATCCCCGCCTTCGCGGGAACCCATCCAGCCGCTGCGCGTCACCCGGCAAATAAATCATGTGCCCCGACTGTCATGGCCGGCGCGATCCCCGCCTTCGCGGGGACCCATCCAGCCGCTGCGCGTCCGCGCGTGCATCACAAGCCCTCACTGTCATGGCCGGCGCGATCCCCGCCTTCGCGGGGACCCGTCCAGCCGCTGCGCGTCCGCATATGTTCTTACTGTCATGGCCGGCGCGACCGGCCATCCAGTCGCTGCGCGTCTGCGCAGCGAGTGAATCTTTTTTCTGTGCTGGATGCCCGCCTTCGCGGGCATGACAATTACAGAAGCTTTGCTACGCCAAAGGCGCGGTGAAGGAGGTGCTGGAGATGTCTGGCTTCCACAGCCTGCTTGCGATTTACGATACCGAGCAGGCCGTCGCCGCCGCCTTCGCCGCCTGACGGTTTTCATCCTGAGCTTGTCGAAGGATGACCCCATCCCGCCGCTGCGCGTTCCGCGAACGCGTCACATGCCCCAACTGTCATGGCCGGCCCGACCGGCCATCCAGCCGCTGCGCGGACGTAACGCATAAATCTTCTTTCGCGCGCCGCGGCGTGCGCGACAAAAGCGATCAACTACGCCGAAATAGCCGCCTCACTCTGTCAATCATGCGAGCAAGTACCGGAGTTCCCTCAGGATAATATACTCCGGGACGAATGATCTTCGAAGGGTCTATTCCTGCCGCTTGTAGGCGTTCAATTTCTCTCTTAATACGTCGCCATTGCCCTTTGCTTTGGAGATCGGTTGTCCCAGGCAGCTTACTGTGATGATCGGCCCATTTACGCACAACGTCATCGGGAATCTCCTGGACCAAGTGGCCGGATTTGTTCCGTAGCATGGACGTGCGAGGTATAGCCGCCCGGGTTTCATGTTCACGTCGAACATGCCACGCGAGTAGATCAGCCGCCTGTAACGGCATGTACTGCTTGTCGCGGTCGTTTTTGAAAAATGGTGCCCCTTGGATCAGGTTCTGTGCCTCGATTGGAAGGCTTTGCTTCAAATGCGAAAACAACAGCCTAACATCGTCATCCACTCCCTCTTGTTCATCAAAGATGAACTCAATAGGAGTGTTAATCCCTTGTTGTGCCACATAGCGCGCAATCCCGGAGACCACAGCAACACACATCTGGAAATGAGGGCGTCCGAAGCCGTATGGCGATACCGGCTTTAGCTCATCTTCGAAGATCTGCCGGTTAACAGAAAACTCAAATGAGAATGGCTCGTAGTGGCGAATGATCTCGCTGAGTAAATCTACCTTGGCGTCCCGCTTAGGTTGCGTCCACCCTTTCTTAAAGTGGAATTCGCCATCGAGATTATTAGCTTCGGAACCCTTGAAATACTCAATTCCAGGATGCGCTTTCAGGGCGGTATTCCAATCATCCAAAAAGAGCGCCCAAACGTCCGCGCGATGCAAATAGCCAGCGAAGAATAAGCGGCGATCTCCACCTTGTGCCGCCGAATCGTCCGTGAATGCCCTCAGGAAAGCCAAGCCGAATTTCTCCCGTATGCCACTAGGATAGCCACTGGCGTGCGCCGAAATTGTCTCGCTGTCCATGACCATGGAGATACGCTGGAAGCATCCACGACTTGCTCGTCTCGAAACGCAAAGGTTGGACTCCGTGGAGAACAAAGGCTGGAATATATTCCTATTCCCCCCTTCCCAAACGGCACCCCCGCACCCACATCAAGTGCCGTCTCATCCTTGAGGGGCGGTCCGGATCGTCCGTGATGGGGATAAGACCGGCGTCCACGCCTTCCGCGGGGCCAACCTCCCGCGGGACAAACGCATCCCCCCGGCCTCGCAAGCCGGACATGCGGGCGGTGGAGGCGAGCGCACCCAAACCCCGCGCGAGCCCTTCAGCAAGGTGGGTGCGGGCCGGTTGCTGAACCGTTGTCTCGGACGCGCGAGGGTAGCCACTCC
>DATLVC010000301.1:0-17981 GCA_035577685.1 Micropepsaceae bacterium
CGCGGGCCTGCGCCTCCATCTTCAGATTCCGCGCGGCACACGCATTGTCTTCCAATAGCCAGAGCACGCTGCCGTCGGCTGCCTTCAACAGGCGCATCCAAACGTCGAACATCGCGGGCGCGATTTTGTAATTGTTGTTGAAGCAGCAGAAGACGAAACCCTGGTCCGGCAAGCCGCACTCGGCCCTGGTCATCGGCTCATCAGGGATGGCGCACGTTGAGTCATTGGCCTGATAGCTGTCCGGCAGAAAAACGATCTTCTCCGCGTAATGCTGCACCTGATCCTCGGGGATCACCACGGAATCCGCGATGATATAGTCGAAATATTCGGCCCCCATCGTTCCCGGGTATCCGAGATAGCTGATCTGGATGGGCGCAGCCCGCATTGCAAAAACATCCGGCCTGCAGCCTTGCGTAAAACCGTTCAGGTCGATGGCGATATCGATCTCGGAGTTGCGGGCCAACATGGCGACGTCCTTGTCCGACAGAGCGCCAGCTTCGATGAAGCGATCGAACGATTTCTCCAGCCGTGTCCGCATTAAATCGCTTGCCGGCGGCCCGAAGGAGAAAGCGATCAGTTCAAACTTGCTGCGGTCGTGACGCTCGAACAACTCCGCCACCATATGCGCGACGGCGTGGTTGCGAAAATCCGTGGAAAAATAACCCAGCCGGATCCGGCTATGTTCGTAAGGGCGCTCGAATTTCGGTAGAACCAGATTCGGCGGGGCCTTGTGCGCGTAAATCTCCGCAGCCTTTCTTTGCAGCGCGGCAGGCAATGGCGTGGCCACCACATGAAACGGCATCGCGGCCTTTTGTTGCGCCCCGATCTTCTCCGCAAGCCGGGCAAGATCGTCATCCATGCCGCGCCAATCGCAAATGCTCATCTTGTAGAAAAGTCGATGGCCGGGAAGAAACTCGTAGTCGGGATCAATCGCGAGCGCCGAATCGAAACTGGCAAGCGCCTCATCGAAGCGCCCCAAATCCCGCAGCACATTGCCCCGGTTTATCAGCGCGCCCGCATAGCGGGGCCTGGCGGCAAGCGCGCGATCGTAACTCGCGAGCGCGTCTTTCAGGCGTTTCAAATCGCGAAGCACATTGCCGCGGTTGACGAGAATCTCGGCATCGTTCGGCCTGATCTCCAGCGCGCGATCATAACTCGCAAGCGCATCTTGAAATCGCCGGAGCTCACGCAGCAGATTGCCCTGGGCCATCAAGGCTTCAGCATCGCCGGGCTGATAGGTCAGCGCGCGGCCGTAACTCGCAAGCGCCTCTTCGAAACGCATCAAATCCTGCAGCACAAGGCCGCGATTGCGCAGCACATCGGCCCGGTAAGGGACGCCCACCAGCGCGCGATCAAAGCTGGAAAGCGCGCTCTCGAACCGCATGAGCGTTCTCAGCACGAGGCCCCGATTGTAGAGCGCTTCGATATGTCCGGGTTGGATAGCAAGTGCCCGGTCATAGCCTGCGAGCGCCTCATCCCGGCGATTGAGATCGCGCAAAATGTTGCCCCGGTTGACGAGGGCATCGGGATAGTCCGGCTTGACGGCAAGGGCGCGATCGTAGCTCGCAAGCGCCTCGTCCAGGCGCATCGCGTCGCCGAGTGCCAGACCGCGATTATAAAGCACCTCGGCATAATCGGGCTTGATGGCAAGGGCGCGATCGTAAGCAGCAATCGCTTCATCGAAGCGCTTCAGGTTTCGCAGCACATTGCCGCGGCTTATGAGGGCTTCGGTCAGGTCGGGCTCGAGCGCAAGTGCGCGCTCGAAACTGGCGAGTGCCTCATCGAAGCGTTTCAATGACCTGAGAGCGATGCCATGATTGGCGTGAACCGCGGCATTGTTCGGATTGACCGCAATGGCCCGGCCGATCAGCTCGACTGCCGCGGCGGCATTCTTTTTTTGGAGTTCGATGAGACCCAGAAGATGCAGGGCTTCGGCGTGGCGCGGGTCCTCGGCGATGATCTTGCGGTAGAGAAGCGCCGCATCGGCAAACTGGCCTCTCTGATGAAACGCGATGGCCTGTTGAAACATACGATTGGACCCGGTTTTGTTTTGGGACGCCGACGCTATCGGCGGGACGATACGCCCGTCAATCAAGAGCGTAGCGGCTTTCCCTTGCCGCCGCCGAACGCCCTGCCATTGACGGAAAACACACCACGATGCTAGGGCCGGCTGGCTCCGCATTCAACGAAAGACCACATCATGGATTCCAAGGACGCCGCCATTACCATCCCTGAGCTTCATCAGAAGAAGCTGGACGGCAAGAAGATCGTAGGCGTGGTGGCCTGGGACTATCAAATCGCCAGGATCATCGACCGCGCGGGCGTCGACATCATTTCGGTGGGCGACACAGTCGGCATCAATCTTTGGGGCCACGCGACACCGCTCGAAGTGACTATGGACGAGATGGTCGTTGTCTGCAAAGCCGTCCGCCGCGGTACGCGCCGCGCGCTCGTCTCCTGCGATTTTCCCTTTGGGCCTTTGCAGGAAGGCACCGATTCGGCCGTGCGCGCCGCCATAAGATTGGTGAAGGAAGCCGGCGCCGACATGATCAAGCTCGATGGCGCCGCCGACTTCCCCGATGCGGTGCGCGCGATCTCGCGGGCGGGCATCCCGGTGTTCGCGCAATTCGGCCTGACCCCGCAGACGGCGCTTGCGCTCGGCATGCAATACAACGCGATGAACAAGCCTGGCGCGGAGCTGGCGGCCGACATGGCGGCCAAGATGGTCGAGGAAGCCAAGCGGCTCGAAGATGCGGGCGCGGCGCTGCTGGATTTCACCAATTCGGGACCGGTCGCAGGCGAAGCGGTCGTACAAGCGGTTTCCATTCCCGTTATCGGCGGCTTCGGCGGCGGGCCATGGCTCGATGGGCGCATGCGCATGGCGCACGCTGCCATCGGCTATGCGGCCAGCGCGCTCGAAGCCAAGACCGAGAACTACGCCAATGTTGCGCGGATCACGCTGGATGCCATTTCGGCTTATGCTGAGGATGTCCGCGCCGGCCGCCAGATCAAGGGAGCGGCGCCCGCCAAGCTCCCCTGACCGCTCCAAGGCCTGGCTCACGCTTCAGCGCGGGCTAGGCCTTATCCTTTCAATTCACGGGTGCATCGACGGAAGCGCGGGCAGGGTTCCGATGCTGTTGCGCGAGGGATCGGGCGGCGGTGTGGGCAGCGCAAAATGCGCCACCCATAGGGCAACGACGAAAACAGCCAGAACCAAGCCGATGTAATCATATCTGTCGGGGCGCGTCATAAATCAATATTCGCATGATTTCCGCGGCGGAAAAAGCGATTGTCTTTGTGCAGATTTGCCCGGCCCAAACGGAGAACCCTAAATGCCCACCGCCATCATCGACGGCATTACGACGCGCTATGACGTGGTCGGCTCCGGGCCGCCACTTCTGATGTATGCGCCCGCCGGATTCGACGCGAGTCTCGACAAATGGTCCACGCAGGGCATCTACGCGAAGATCAAGCTGCTCGATCATCTGCCGCAGAAATTTAGCTGCATCCTGTTCGATCGGCGCGAATGCGGCAGCTCCGGGGGACGGGTCGAGCGCGTGACCTGGGCGCATTACGTCGCTCAAGGCAAAGGGCTGCTCGATCATCTGGGCATCAAACACGCCCATATCATGGGCGGCTGTATGGGCTGCTGCCCGGTCGTTGCGTTCGGCACAACCTATCCCGAGATGGTGCTGAGCATGGTGCTGTATTGGCCGGTCGGCGGTGCGAAATACCGGCTCACCTGTCATCAGCGCTTCGCGGTGCATCTGGCCTATGTGCAAGGCCACGGGCTCGACCGCGTTGCCGAGCTGGCGGCCGCGTCGGGAAAGAGCTTCGGCGAAGACCCGCGCGGCGGGCCGTGGGCGTCCGTCATCCGTCAGGACCGCGCCTTTGCCGAAACCTATGCGCGGCAGAATGTGGAGAAATACAAACTGATCGTCGCCAGCATGGGCCGGACCTTGTTCGACCGCGACACGGCCCCCGGCGCCGAGCCCGAGGATTTGCTGCGCCTCGACATCCCGACGCTGATCGTACCGGGCCGCGATGCCAGCCACGCGACCTCGGCGGCGCGTTACCTCGAAGAATGCATTCACGGCGCGGATTATTGGGACATTCCCCCAGCCGGCCAGACGGAGGACAACGTCCCCGCCCGGCTACTGGAGTTTCTCGACAAGGCGATGCACGCGCCCAGCTAAGGGCGCGTGGCGCGCGAGTCTCAAAGCGGCATGATTTCCACTTTGCGGAATTTCACCACGCCGCCGCCATATTGCAGCGCGATCCGCCCGCGCGGATGTTTTGGGTCCGTGCCGCTGGTCGAGACTTTTCCGTTGAAGGTGATGACCATCAGCGGGCCTTTGGCGGTGATCTCCATGACGTTCCATTTGTTGGCCGCATGGGGCATGGGCGACACTTTGGCGACGTTGACGATGGAGCCCGTGCCGTAGCTCTGGTCCGGACGCGTGTCGAAGATGTTTACTTCGTAAGAGCTCTGGCCGCTGACATTCTGCGGATTCTCGCAGCGGATAAAGATGCCGGAATTGGCGGGCTCATCGACCCAGACCTCGGCCCGGAGATGGAAGTCGGCATAGGACTGTTTCGAAACCAGGAAGCCGTTGCCGCGGTCGGCATAGACCGCGCCGTCGACGACGCGCCAATTGGCGTTCCCGATAGGCGTGAAATCGCCCATGCTCTTGCCGTCGAGCAGCGTGACGTATTTGCTGTTTTGGGCGGCGTCAGAAGGGCCGGTAAAAGCGGACCCCATAAGCAACAATCCCAAGGCGATGGCGGACCGGCGGTTCATCCTCGTTTCCCCTCTGATGGTGTGTGGAATATTTCTTGGCGCAACGACGCGATGAAACATTAGCAGATTTGACGGCCCCTCACAAAAACGGCGCGAGCCCGTTCCAGGCCCGCGCCGCATTTCGTCAGGAGGAAAGCGCCGCTTACTTCAAATCGGCCGCGACTTTGTCAAGGCCGGCCTTGGCGCAGGCTTCGTCCTTGTCGCCGCCCGGCGCACCGGAAACGCCGACCGCACCAATGGCGTCATCGCCGACCATGATCGGCAATCCACCCTGGGCCGGGACCATGTTGCTGAGATGAATCGCGCCGACCGTGGGATTGGCCTTCACGGCGTTGGCGAAATTGAGCGAAGGCGCGCGTTGGGCGCGGGAGGTCCAGGCCTTCTTGAACGAGTTCTCATAGGTCTGCGGGCCCGTGTCGTCGCCGCGCATGGCGACGAGCACTTCGCCGGCGCGTCCCAGCACATGGGCCGATACGTTATAGCCCTGCGACTTGCAGGTCTGGACCGCGGTCTGCGCGATCGTGACCGCGGTCGTGACCGACAAATCCTTATGCGCGACGAGCTGAGCATTGGCCGAGCCGGCGATGAGGCCCGCGAGCGCCAAGCCGCCGATGGTGACAATATTTTTCATGTTCGAATCTCCTAAAGGGAATGCCGCGCGAGGCGGCTTCGCGTATTGGGGCAGCGAGAACGCCTATTTCAGTTGAGCCGCAACTTTGTCGAGGCCGGCCTTGGCGCATGCTTCGTCCTTGTCGCCGCCTGGCGCGCCGGAAATGCCGACCGCACCGATGACATCGTTGCCGACCATGATCGGCAGCGCGCCCTGTGCCGCGACGTAATTCGACAGGAAGAATTGCGGCGCGTTCGGGTTGCCCTTGACGGTGTCCGCAAATTTCCCCGACGGCGCGCGGGTAGCGCGGGCCGTGTAGGCCTTCTTCATCGAGTTCTCGAAAGTCGCGAAGCCGGCCGCGGGATTGCGGATGGCGACAACCACCTGGCCTTCACGCCCCAGCACATTGGCCGACACGTTGTAGCCCTGCGTCTTGCAGGTCTCGATGGCCGTCATCGCGATTGTCGTCGCGGTGGCGACCGACAAATCCTTGTGAGTCAAAAGCTGGGCGCCGGCCGGCGCGGCAACAGCGCAGGCAATTCCGAGCCCCAGCGAAATTCCGGTAAATGCCTTCAACATGGGATTTCCCTCCTGATCGAACCGCTATTGCCGCGGCATAGATGGCCGGCACTTTAGAACAGTTTTGAACGGATTGGACGCAGGAATTTTCTACTTCAGGCTTCGATATTCGCGCGGCGGCGGAAAATCCGCCGGTGTGATGGTTTTGCTACAGATTGTACGGGGCTATGCCGCGACCGCTATGAATTGTTTTACGCAAAAATTGGGTGGGGGTATGGCGTGATCCTCAACTCGGAGACAGCGAACCGAGATAAGAGGAAATCGCGATGATGTCGTCTTCCGTGAGATTGGCGACAACCGGCTTCATCGGCGCCGCAGCCTCGCCCGCACTCGAGCCATAGCGCATATCGAAGAGCTGCCGCGCGATATAAAGCGGCTGCTGTCCCGCGAGCCGCGGCACCTCGCCCTTGCCTTTCAGCGTTTCGCCGTGACAGGTCGTGCATTGCATCGTCTTCCCAGCGCCACCGCTTTTGACCAACGCTTCGCCTCTGGCGATGCTGCCCGGCGGCACATAGGCGATAAACCCGGAATGTGGATCACGGATTTCCGTGCGGAACGGATCAGCGGGGATTTCCAGGATGCGGTGTCCGATCGGTTCGGTGCCGCCGTCGGGATGAAGCTGGCGATGACGGCCGGCGGTGGCGATGAATGTCTTTGGCGGCGTCGCGGTCTCGATGACCTTCACCCACACCGAGGGTTTCAAAGACGCGAAATATTCGGCGGCCTGACGAATGTCCTCTTCCGATGTGGTTTTGGCGATGGGCCCCATGCGGGCGTCGTCCTTGCGCGCGCCGGCCTTGTAATAGGCCATCTGCCGCATCAGGTACGCCGCGGGCTGGCCCGCGATGTCGGCGGCTTCCGAATGGCTCTGGCCCGACATCAGATGGCACGAGCCGCAGGCAAACCTGACCCCCTCGCCGCCTGCGACCACGCGTGGCGCGGCGGGATGTTCATCGGGAAACCAGTCCGGCGGGTTCGCGTTTCCGGCGATCTTGGCGGCTTCGTATTCCTTGGCGCTGCCGGGCGCTTTCACCACGCCTTGCACACGCACGGCGCTCGGCTGGACTTTGTCGGGGATGTTGAAGGCCCAATCCGGGAGGCCTGCCGGGACCGTGAGTTCAGCCTGCGCGTTGACCTCCCGCACGACGAGGAACGGAGCAACGGCGCACAGCAGCGCGGCCACAGAGAGGGAAACATTAGTCCGGAGGTTTCGGCGGATCACGGCTGGGTCCTCTCGAGGTTGGTCGGTAGCAATTTACCCCGGCGAAGATGGCAACGTCCACCGGGACCGGCGGGATCGCAAATCTATCCGCCGGACGCACCCGCATCATGCAGAAAAGAGACCCCCGCGGGCCGCCGCAGAATCTTGGCGCCCACGGTCATCTCGAGAATGCTGTTCGCCTGTTCTTTGAGTTCGTCCGCGGTGCCTACCGGATTCTGGATGTCGGCAGCAAAGATGATTTCGTCGCGCTTCAGATTGTAGAGAAACACCCGATACGGAGCCGCGCGCTGAACCTCCGTCGAATCGCCGTGAAACGGTTTCACGATCACCAGATAGGGCGCGTTGAGGGTGCGGGCGAGCGCGGCTGCATCATCGGAACGAAAAGCGCTGGCATACTCGGCGAATGCGGATGCGCTCAAGACGGGCTTTTTTCCGGTATCGCGCAAGTCCAGAAGAAGATCGTTGTCGAGCGCGTCCTCCATCCCGCCGAATCGGGCGTCAGGCATTGTCAGATGCTGGTAGAGAAACAGATGCCCCGTCGCGGAGGGATTTTCGTCCCTGATATTCCCGGTTTCATCGAGGACGAGCGGTATGTCGAGTGGTTTCGATGGCGCAAACGGGCTGGCGACCCGATCCACCGCGGCCGCGACGGCGACCAGATGCTCCCGCAGCTGGGCGTATTGCGGCCGGAACGGCAGATAGACGTCATACAGCGTGGGACGATCGAAATAGAAATATCCGGCAAGGCCCGTGGCGACGGCGATCACGAACGCCGCCACATCCGGCCGCAGACGCTTGACCTCCTCAAGCAGCCGCGACGGAGCCGCCGTCAACCCGATGGCCGCGACAACGATCACGAAAAAGGCGCCCGGCCACCAATAATCCTCCGCAGTCGCCGACCAATAGGGTAATGGATCGTCCACGAACCCTTCAAAAGGAACGACAGCCGGCTTGACGACGAAGGCGAGCCCGATTGGCAATGCGGCCAAAATTGCACCGACACGGTTTTTGAACCACAGCGCGAATCCGAAAAGAACGCCGGTCCCGATGAAGATCTGAATGGGTGCATTTTCGGATGGAATGGGCAGACGGAAAAGGTGCCACGTCGCGAAAAGCAGCGGCGGCAATCCGAACGCCAAAAGATAGGCCGGGCGCTCGCTCAACCAACGCCGAATGGCCCCGATGGGTGTCTGGGCTAGACGATCGGAAGAAGGCGTGAGCGCCGGTTTATCGAGAACCTTCGCGGGCCGCTGAGCGCTTTCCGATATCGGTGGTTCGACTTTCGGCGAAATTCGCGGGCGTTCAATTACGACGCGTTCCGCGGGCTCCGGCGCGCGGTTGATTGGCGCCGGCCGAGGACGCACAGCCGGGTTCCTGGCGATAATAAGCTCGCCCGATTTGCGCTTGACGAAGAGCTTTGGCGTCATTCCGACCGACGCAGCCCGCGCGCGGCGCTCGACATATTCGAACAGCGCATCCAGCGTGATCTGATCCTTTTCGGGCGCCGCCTCGCCCTTGCCAATTCCGTCAACCAGCCAGGAGGTGAACCGGGATAAAGCGGGCGCATCCACCCCTTCGCGCAACGCGCCTTCCGTGTCGTAGGCGAATTGCAGGGCATCCGTGGCGGTCAGCACATATTGCCCCTCGCCGTCGCCAAAGGTTTCGTCGGTGATGGGCGTCGCCACGCCCTTGGCACCTTCGGCAAAACCGCCGCTGTGGCAGCAATCGAGGATCACCACCTGCTTGGCGGCGCGCGACAGCTCCAGCAGCTCGCGCATTTCGGATGCCCACAGGCTGCTGATCTGTGGCCGGTCGAAGGACGAGCGTCCGGTCGCCAGGAATAAACGCTGCCCCTTCGCCATGATGCCGTGACCGGAATAATAGAACAGCACCGTGTCGTCGGGGCGGCGGTCATCCAGCAACGCGCTCAACTGTTCGCGGATGGTCTGCAAATCCGCATCGATGCAGGTTTCGACATTGTCGAACCCGCCGCGCGTCGGATCGCGCAGTACGGCGGCGAGCGCCTCGACGTCTTCTTGCGGCGCGGTCAATTTTGCCAGCTTCAGGTCGTCGAACTTGCTCACGCCGACCAGGAGCGCGTACGAACCCATCCTCAGCCGCCCGTGTCCCTCTCGCACCCAATTGCGGCCGCTCCAGCGACCATAGCTTGAGGTTAGCGCCGCCCGAAACACCTGGGAAGCCGGTTCCATTTCTACAACGCGAACATGTTGTAACAGCTTGTCGTAAAAGCACTTTTTGCTACATGTCAGCCCGTAAGACCGAGCGTTTCGGGTGCGAACAGGTCTTCTACGCTAACGGGCTTGGTGATGATGCCCTGTGTCAGCGCGTGGCCAATCAGCGTCTCGATCACGCGGCGGTTGGGCGCGATGCCATAGGGCAAAGGATCGCCGATGATCTCCATTACGCGGGCATGGACCTTGTCGACCTCGGTCGGTTTTTCGATCGCGCCGGCTTTCAGCCGGTCCAGATAAAGCCGCTTGGATTCGGCGAAGGCGTTGAACACATCGGCCGCAAGACCAGGATACGCCGCGATCAACTCGTCCTTGATGACGACGGTGTGGTTGATCGGATAGTGACCGCGCGACTGCAGCGCCGCAAGACCGGCCTCCAGCGCATTCGGGATCAGCGGCTTCACGTCGGGATGATCCACCTCCACACCGATGGCCGCGACGATCTCGCCAGACACAAGCATGTCCGCCATCTTCTTGCCCTTCTCGATGGGCACGACATTTTTCGGCGGAATATATTCGGCCACGTGCTCGTCGCCCGACAGCACCCAGGTAATTTTCGACAGGTCGACGCCGTGTTCCTCCTGGAGGACACCGCGCGCCCACACGCCGGTTGTCACCGTATAGCCGCGGTTCACGCCGACGCGTTTGCCTTCGAGGTCTTTGGGCGTGCGAATGCCGGCTTTGGTGTTCACCAATATCGCGCCATGATGAAAAGCACGCACCAGAAAGATGGGAACCGCGGTCATGCGCTTGCCGTGCGCGCGGGCACAGATATAGGTGGTGATCGCCATCTCGCAGATATCGAATTCGAGCCCGCGCACCATGCGGCGGAAGGCATCGATCAGCGGGTTCACTTCGACAAAATCGAACTCGAAGGTCTTCGGCTTAACGGTGCCGTCCTTCAGCGCGGAATTGTTGCCCTGGGTGCGTGAGACGGCTTTCAGTTTGAGCATAGCAAATGTCCTTGAACGTTTTTGAAGATGCGTGCGCGGTGCGAGTCAAAAATCCGGTCTGTCGGCCTGGGGCACGGGCGTGTCGGTGCCGCTGGAATAATCATGCGGGTTGTCGGCGCAGACGCGCTCTTCCCATTCGTCCTTCACACGGCGATAGGTCACTTGCGCCGACCAGGGCATGGTGAAGACGTTGGGGTCTTCGACGGTGATATGGACCTGCAACCCCCTACCCTTGTAATCGGGATCGATGGTGAGCCCGCCGCGCTCCGCCTCCACGCGGCCGCTATCGCGTTCGCTTTGCTCGGCCGCTTTTTTCGCGGCTCCGCCGTCGATCAGCCGAAAACGCTCCACCACATGCAGCGCCTCGCTCTGCGGCGAGTTGTAATTGTCGGTCATGGAATAGGGGCCGACCTTGATGCCCACCGTATCGACCACCAGCGTGTCGCTTTCGTAATGGCCGATGGAATCGCCCGACCAGGACGGCGTGAGGTGCGCCGGGTGCTGCGCATTCAGCCGGATATGGCGGACGTGGTGATCGTTCAAATAGAGAAGGGTTACCTTGTTCGGTTCCTGCAACACCTGCAGGCCGGGAATGCGCCAGATGAAGGGCGGCGACATCGGCCAGCACAGGCTCGACGGCGTCGGGAAATTTTTGCCCTTGGCGGACAACTCGCCGCCCGCTTTCACCCGCGCAGCGCTCTCTGGCTTCAGGATCGGATTGGTGTAATCGCCCATCCGCTTGAAGAAGGAATGGGTGGTGTTCATCACCGGCCCGGGCCCGGATGCCGGCGGCTCATAGTCCAGCGAATTGCGGCCCCAGATACCGGAGAAATCCGGAATGGTTGCGGCCTCAGCCGCATTCGCCGCGCAAGCGAATATCGACATAACAGCGAGAGTGAAAACGACGCGCGCCATGGAAGCTTCCCGCAAGAGGCGTAGGGGTTACAATATCGGGCGCAAAACCGAAAGCCACTCCCACGCCGAAGGATGTTCCCTCGCGGCGAAGAATGCCATGATCCGGCAAACATATCGGGAGGTCACTGCATGTTACCGCGTCTCATCGGCACCTTTATCGTTTCTGCCGCTCTTATCCCGGCCGCAGTGCCCGCGAGCGGTGCCGAAATCCGGATGATCGCCTCCAACGCGGTGAAGGAGCCCTATCTCGAACTCATCCCGCAATTCGAGAAAGCGACGGGCCATCATGTCGCCGTCGATTGGGTCGGCACCGACGACGCCATCCGCCGGATCGGCGGCGGTGAGGTGGCCGACATTGTGATCGCGCCGTCCTTTGCCATCGACGCGCTGATCAAGCAGGGGCACCTCGCCGAAGGAAGCCGTCTGGATGTGGCCAAATCCATCATCGGTGTCGCGATCAGGCCCGGCGCGCCGAAGCCCGATCTTTCGTCCGGCGAAGGGCTGAAACGATCCCTGCTAGCATCGAAGAAGATCATTATCTCCGCCGGGCCGAGCGGCAAATATCTCGCCACCCTGTTCCAGAAGATGGGCATCGCCGATCAGCTTAAGGGCAGGATCACCCAATTGGCGTCTGGTGAATCGCCGGGGCTCGCTTTGGCGCGTGGCGAAGGCGACATCGGCTTCACCCAGGTCAGCGAACTTCTCGCAATCAAAGGCATCGAATTCCTCGGTCCGGTTCCAGGCGACTTCCAATCCGTGACGATTTTCTCGGCCGGGCTCGGCAAGGGCGCGCCGCAGCCCGAGGCGGCCCGGGCGCTGCTCAAATTCGTGACCGCGCCGCAAGCGCTGCCGGTGCTCAAGAAGACGGGCCTCGAACCGGGCTAGTTCACATCGCGCCGGCGCCCGCGTTGGAGTAAAGTCCGCGCAAACATGCCCAGGGAGGAAATTATGCAGACGAAACCGGCGAGATTTGTCCTTGCGTTGTTGGCGAGCAGCGCCTCTGTTGCCGCGGCACACGCGCAGGCCAGCTATCCCTGCAACAACGATGCGCCGAACCCGTATCATCTGGTGGTCGATTGGGCGCAAATGCCGCGCGGCTGGGACCAGATCAACGCGGTCACCGTCGACGACAAGAACAATTTCTGGGGCGTCGACCGCTGCGAAGCGGCGGGCTGCAAATCGGTGTTCGAAATCGGACCCGACGGCAAGACGCTGAAGAATTTCGGCGCGGATCTGTTCATCGAGCCGCATCAGGCCGCCGTCGATCACGACGGCAATCTCTGGGTGGCGGATGCAACGCCGAAGGGCGCCAAGGGCTTGCAGGTCACCAAGCTCAGCCCCGATGGCCGCGTGCTCTTGAAGCTCGGCAAGCCGGGCGTGGGTCTGGGCAGTGCCGCACTGGATACGTTCGATTCGCCCACCGGCGTCGCGGTTGCCAGCAATGGCGACATCTTCATCGCGCAAGGCCATGGCGAGAAACCGAACAACTCGCGCATCCTGAAATTCACCAAGGACGGGAAGTTCATCAAGAGCTGGGGCACCTATGGCGAGGGCGACGGGCAAATCCGCTCGCCGCATGCGATTGCGGTGGATTCCCAGGACCGCCTGTTCGTCGGCGACCGCAGCAATTCGCGGATCGATGTGTTCGACAAGGACGGGAAATTCCTCGCCGCGTGGAAACAATTCGGCCGGCCGAGCGGCATCGCCATCGACAAGAACGACATGCTGTATGTGATCGATTCTCAATCCTCGGACATGCCGGGCGACCGTTACAATCCCGGCTGCAAGCGCGGCATCCGCATGGGCAGCGTGAAGGACGGCAAGGTGGTGGCGTATATTCCGCCGCCCCCGCCGGCCGATCCGAAATGGCAGCCCGCCATCGGCGTCGCGGTGGACAGGAACGGCAACATCTTCGCCGCCTCCGACGACCAGCACAATGTGGTCAAGTGGGTGAAGAATTAGATTCTAAGTCTGTCATGGCCGCGGAGGCGGCCATCCAGAAAGCGCGCGTCTGCGCGCTCATCGAGGGTTTCATCGCCTGGATAGCCCGCGTTTGCGGGCCATGACACCGCAGCTTACTTAATCTCGAATTCGATGAACTCCAGGCGCGTGGTGCCCGTGTTCTTGATGGTGCGCGTGACGGCACCATCCTGCCAGAAGAAATCACCCGGATACGGACCCATGGTGCGGTCGGCAGAGCCCGGCACCCTCTCGGTGAATTCGCTGCCGCTCAAATAGATGCGCATCCCCGGCGCCTTCTGCGTGATGGCGGGCGCCGATTGGCCAGGGTCCAACACCAGTCGCCACACGCGCACCTTTTCATTGTCAATCTCCTGTTTATAAGCGCCGCCACGCGCCGCCGGAACAATGCCGCTCGGCTTGCCGGTGAACAGGACCGAGATGTTGTGGAACGGCGTCGGGCCGACATTCGCCGCCTTATGCGTGCGCATGCCGCTTTTCACATAATCGGTGAAGGTGACGCGGCCGGATTCGCCGCGTTGCGGCTTGCTCACATCTTTCGAGCCGAAATTCTGGTTGGTCATGTCGGCGGCGCTGAGATTCACCGACACCTGATCGAAGGTATGGATGTGATAGCCGGTGGTATGTCCGGGGAGCACATTCACGTTCAGCAGCGTCACATAGTCGTTGTGGAACACCGGCAGATGAAACGGCGCCTTCATCATGGGGACGGGCACTTCTTCCTGCGCCGCGACGGGTGCCGCAAAGCCTAACGCAAGAGCGATCAACGATAGTGAAAGCAGGCGCCTCATTGGCCGGTCCTCCCCAAAATTGCTTTGCGTCAACGCTATCGGTTTTCGGGACGGCGTGCCAGCGCTACCCATATTTTGGCAGACTCATGCTTCGACAAGCTCAGCATGAGGAATGGTTTTTCCTCACCCTGAGCCCGTCGAAGGGTGAGCCTGTTGTGCGTAATACCGCAAACGAAATGGGCGGGACGTTGCTGCGCCCCGCCCGCTCGATCAATTCCGCATCCGCTCAGTTCGATGCCGACTTCACATTGCCAGCCAGCTTTTTCAGCCACGGCCCGAGAAGATCGGTCAATTGCGTCTCGCTCGTTCCCACCGAATAGATCTGCGACATGTGATTATGCGTCTTCATCAAATGGAAGAAATGATCGTGCCCCGCATCGGTCAGCACCTTGTGGATCATCTCGCCCTGCGCAATTTGCGGGGTTTCGGGGTCCCATTCGGCACGCGTGAAGAACAGGGGAATCTTCGTCGCCTTCAAACCCTCGACGGACGACCACGCTTTCACCTTGTCGGGATCGGTGCCGAAAATGCCGCCCGGCCGCGCTTCATAGCCGCCCGAGGTCATCACTGCGCCGATGATGCCGCCGCCGGGTTTGTAATAATAATCCGGATGGGACACGTAGAGCCCGACGAGGCTTGCGCCCGCCGAATGGCCCCAGAGGAAAATCCGGTTCGGATCGCCGCCATATTTCGCCGCGTTCTTCGCCACCCAGGCGAGCGCATCGCGCGCATCGTTGACCTGATCGGGAAGCACATTCTTCGGCGCGAGGCGATAATTGATATCGACGCCCACCATGCCCTGCTCGACCGCCCATTTCATGAGATTGTCATTGCTGAACTGTCCGAGGGTATGCTTGTCGCCGCCGGTAAATCCGCCACCATGGACGAACACGAGGATGGGACGCGTGCCGGCGGTCTTGCCGTCCCACACCACATCGACCTTCTGCAGCGGATCGGAACCGTAGGCGATATCGCGGTCCGCTTTGAGACCCGCAACCGCGATCGGATCTTTGGGCTGCACGGGATCGAAGATTTTGCGCGTTGCCCCAGCATCGTTCACATGACCCATGGCGGCCACTGCCTTGGCGATGTCGGGCGGCAGATCAGCCCGCGCAACGACGGGCATTGCAAGCGCGGCCATGGCGAGGAGAAGAACGAAACGCTTCATGGAGAGGCTCCTTGGCGAGTTCGGCGCGGACGATGCCGCAGATGCCCCAAGGGCGCAAGGTTCGCCTATTTCAGCACGTCCCGCACCGCGTGCGCCGCCGCCGCAATCGCGCCGACGCTGAGCGGAATCAGGCCCTGCATCGAAAAGAAACCGTGGATCATGGTGGGATAATCCACCTGACTCACTTTGACCCCGGCCTCTTTCAGTTTTTCCGCATAGGCGATGGCTTCGTCGTGCAAAGGATCGAACCCAGCGGTCACGATGTAGGCGGGCGGCAGGCCGCTCACGTCCTTGGCCTCCAAGGGCGAAAGACGCGGATCGGAAAGATCGGTCCCCTTGGGGAGATAATGGTCGCGAAACCAGTCGATGGTGCGATTTTCCAGAAGATAGCCCGTACCGAACGGACGTGTCGAAGCCCCGGTCTCCACACGAGTCACGGGATAGATCAGAAGCTGAAACGCGATGGCCGGTTTGGTCTTGTTTTCCTTGGCAAGAAGACAGACCACCGCCGCGAGATTCCCGCCCGCGGAATCGCCCGCAACGGCAAGGCGGTTTGGATCCACGCCCAAATCGGGCGCGTTCTCCTCCACCCATTTCGTCGCGGCGAAACAATCTTCGACCCCGGCGGGGAACGGGTGCTCGGGCGCCAAACGATAATCGACCGAGATCACCCGGGAACCGCTTTCATTGGCGAGCGCGCGGCAGAGCCCGTCATAGCAATCGCGATCGCCGAGAACGAAACCGCCGCCATGGAAATAGACAATGGCCGGGAGCGCTTCCCCGCCCGCGGCCACCGGCGTGTAGATGCGAAGCGGAATCGGACCGGCAGGGCCCGGGGTTTCGATGTCCTCGATCTTGCCGATGGCGGCGGCTTTGGGGTCGGCGAATTGGCAGAGCGCCTTGAATTCGAGCCGGGCCTCCTCCGGGGATTTTTCCCACATCGGATAGGCGGCAAACTGCGGCACCTGCTGGAACAGCGCCTGGACCGTGGGATCGAGCGGCATCGCGGTGGTGTCCGAATTGTGCAGTGCAGCGCCGTCAGCGCTGGACGATCTCATAGACACAATAGCGGAAATTTGGCTGCCCGCATCGTCCGCGTGGGGTGGGGCGAAAGCGGCTGCGCTCAGTGGATCGCGATCTTGGCGTAGGGATCGATGCGGTGGGCGGCAATGTCATCGAGAATGGCAAGCAACGCCCGCCAGATCGACGCCCGCTCCTCACATCCGTCCGCCTCAAGACTGGCGATAGTACGCTTAGCCACCAGGGCGACGACGTCGCCAAACTCGGCATTCAGCTCGGCTGCCAGACGGCAGGCTTCTTCGGCGCTCATCCATGTCTCCGGGGACTGCGGTTGGGCTCAGCCCGCAAGACAACGATCAAGAACGGTTTGAGTTCGCTCTCGAAGGTTCGATTTCTTGCGAAATAACGATGACGGCGAAAATGTTCGCCCCCATTGCGCGACTCACGCGATGTCCACCGTATCGCCGACGCGAATGCAGCCGCCTCTGACCACCCGGCAGCAGACCCCGCCGCGCCATGCCGGTTCGAGCGCGCGCCTTAATCCCCGATGTGCTGTTTCCATCACCTGGCAGGGCTTGGTCTCTTCGGTCACTTCGAGCACCGCTCCGCCGATTACGAGCTGGCCACCGGCGCGCGGCACCGCGACCCCTACGACAAGAAGGTTGGCGCGCCGCATCACCCAGGGCAGGTTCACGCCCAGCTCCCGGCAGGCATCCTCCCAGCCTTCGCGGAACAGTACCGTCACCTGACGGCCGGTTTTTCTCCCCCGTCCGTCGCCAGGAATGCCATGCTCGAGGCCGATTTCCGCCTCACCCAGCTCCGCAAGGGGCGCCCGCTTTGCTGTCGCCCGGGCAATTCCCACCAATCGGCCCATTTTTACATCCCAATTTTGGTACGAATAAGGGAACTACACTTCTGTCCCGTAATTCGTTATGTATACCCTTAGTCTTATGGGTTATCACGGAGTCGTGAGCTTGAGCCTCAGCGGCAAACGCATCCTGCTTATCATCGGCGGCGGCATCGCGGCCTACAAGGGCCTGGAGCTGATCCGCCGCCTACGCGAGCGCGGGTGCAGCGTACGCGTGATCCTGACCGAGGCCGGCCGCCAATTCGTGACACCGCTTTCGGTGTCGTCGCTGACCGGCGAGACCGTCTACCAGGATTTGTTCGACCTGACGGCGGAAGCGGAGATGGGACATATCGCGCTTTCGCGCTCCGCCGATCTGGTGGTCGTGGCGCCTGCGACGGCCGATCTGATGGCCAAGCTGACGGTGGGCCTCGCGCCCGATCTGGCCTCGACGGCGCTGCTGGCGACAGACAAACCTGTCCTGATCGCGCCCGCCATGAATGTGCGGATGTGGGAACATGCCGCGACAAAGCGCAATCTCGCAGCGCTGCAGGCGGACGGTATCCATGTCATTGGCCCCAATGAAGGCGAGATGGCGTGCGGCGAATTCGGCCTTGGGCGCATGGCCGAGCCGGACGAAATTGTCGCCGCCATCGAGAAGCTGCTGACCCCGGACAAGCGGCTCGCCGGACTCAAGGCACTGGTGACCGCCGGACCCACGCATGAGCCGATCGACCCGGTGCGCTACATCGCCAACCGCTCAAGCGGCCGGCAGGGGCACGCGATCGCGGCGTCCCTGGCTGCGCTGGGCGCGCGCGTGAGCCTGGTGAGCGGGCCGGTATC
>DATLVC010000302.1:0-2233 GCA_035577685.1 Micropepsaceae bacterium
CCTTCAAGTTCGGTTACGCCCTGGCGCAATCGAATATGGTTGATAAATGCGAGATCGGGCTGGTCGAGCATCAGCACCCGGCCATAGTCGTCAGACCATAGACCCGGAATATCCCTGTACTCAGGCACGACAGTATGGGGTTTGTTTTCCGGGTTAGTGTTGAGATAACCCATAAGCTCAAGTTTTATCCATGATGCTAACTGTTCATCACTTATCGCAGTCGAAACTCTAAGAGCAGCCGGTAAGCTGCGGCTCAACGCTTGTTCTTCGGCGATGCTTAGCAATGCTTGAAATGGGTCCACGTTCTGTTCTCCTTAAAGAACTTTGGGGCTCGCTCGCGGCGATGGCAGGTAACATCCCGCCGCCGGCAAGTACGCGGACGCTTCCGATCACTACCGCCTCCGCCATGCCATGAACCGGCGCCAGGCGGTGCGCGGCGCATCGCTAGCTGGGTGTCGGCCCTGATCAGCCACGCGATCAGCTGGGAACGGCAGCCCGGAGTTTTACAAAGCCCCGGGCTAGAGCGGTATCCGAGCTTGAGGAATCGCTGAAGGGGATTCCCCGGGGTGGGGAAATGTGATTCAAGCTGCTGGCTGGGATGGGGGCCAGCCTGCATGGCACGACCATATTCACAGGACTTGCGGGAGCGGGTTGTCGGTGCGGTTGAAGGCGGGCTGTCGCGGCGCCAGGCGGCCGAGCGCTTCAAGGTTGCGGTCAGCACGGTGATTGAATGGATCGCTGCGTGGCGGGCGGAGGGGCGCCTTGCCGCCAAGCCGATGGGTGGTGATCACAGCTCGCGCTTGACCGCGGATCGAGACTGGCTGCTGGCGCGGATCGCGGCGGCACCGGACCTGACGCTGGAAGAGATCCGGGCCGAGCTTGCCGCGCGCGGCCGGCATGTCGGGTACGGCACGGTATGGCGGTTCTTTGCCGCGGAAGGCATCAGCTTCAAAAAAATCGTGCACGCCAGCGAACAAGAGCGGCCTGACGTGGCCGCGGCGCGGCTGGCGTGGAAGGCAGAACAACCCGGGCTCGAGCCGCGACGGCTGGTGTTCATTGACGAGACCGGCACCTCGACCGCCATGGCCCGCCTGCGCGGCCGCGGCAAGCGAGGTCAGCGCGTCATCGGCCGCGTGCCGTGCGGCCATTGGAAGACCATGACGTTCGTCGCCGCCTTGCGTCACGACGCGATCACCGCCCCGTTCACGATCGACCAGGCGATGACCGCGGCGATCTTTATCGCGTATCTGCGTCAGTGCCTGGTGCCCACTCTGTCGGCCGGCGACATCGTCGTGATGGACAATTTGCCGGCGCACAAAAACCCGATGGTGCGGCAGATCATCGAGGCCGCCGGCGCCGAATTGCGCTACCTGCCGCCTTATTCTCCCGACCTCAATCCGATCGAGCAGGGCTTCTCGAAACTCAAAGCCCACCTGCGCAAAGCCCAGGAGCGCTCAATCGACGCGCTTTGGCAGCGCATCGGCAAACTGCTCGATCTCTTCCGCCCAGACCAATGCGCCAATTTCTTCGCTAACGCCGGCTACGCTCGAACCTACCGGATTCCGCTCTAGCTTGAGCCCGAAGAGGCCCCGCCGGGGCCTCTGGGCGTTTGATGGTGATCGACCCCCTCTGAAGTTCTCTAATCACCGCGCCCACCAAGAGGCCCGCCGCGAGAAGGACCGGCTGTTTGCGGCCTAGCGTCGCGGCCGCTGCGGACAGGCTACTTTGCGATCACGCCCTGCGGCAGCGAGGGGGAAACCGGGATGGTCACGCGATCGGTCTGAGCGTCGATCTTGCCGTCCGCGCCGAGGCGTAATGCATGCAGCGCGTTGGCCTCCGGCGTCATGAAGTCGAAAGCCTGTTGCGTAACGACGTAGAGATATTCGCCGCGGCCGTCGAGGGCGATTTGCGTAGTTCCCTGTCCCGGCAGCATCGGTGGCCCGACCGGACCGGCCAGGCTAAATTCTTGGAGCTTGAATGGGTTGAGCGGGTCGGAGCTGTCGAGCACCGAAATCGTATTCACCAGTGTGTTGCTCGTGTAAATGCGGTTGCCGGCGGCATTCGTCCGAATCCAACAGATACCCAGGCCCGCAAATACCGATTTCACGAAGTGAAAATCGCCCGCCTGATTGTAACGATAGACGCCGACTTGGCCTTCGGCGATGAAGCCGGCGTAGAAGACTTGGGCGCTCGGGTGCGCGGCAAGGCCGAGCACGAACGCTCGTCCCGTGGG
>DATLVC010000303.1:0-3040 GCA_035577685.1 Micropepsaceae bacterium
TCCAATCCCCGCCCGCGTGCAGCCATTCCTTGCCGGCCGGCGAGCGCAGTTCCGGATCCGTCTCGGCCGCCCGCAGCGCCGGCGCGAATGTCAATGCCGCAATGGCCATGCCCGCCAAAGCGAAGACGATTCCGTGCTTCATCGCACTCCCCCAGGAAAGAGCCGCCCCCTCGAATTACCGCATCAACTTGAGCTCGGTGGCATCGCCTTCCCGCCCAGCGCCGAAGGCGAGAGAATCGATAAAGCGCCCCATGTCGGGCGAGCCGTAATCGCCATTGGCCGGCAGCACCGTCACTTGCAGTTCGATGAGATAGCCCTGATTGAAGTACACCGCCGCCATCGAACGGCCGCCATTGGTGGGTAGATCGACCGTCATCTTGCGGCCATAGCTCGATTCGACGCGGGCTTCCTCGTCCGAAAGGACTTTGTTAGCGCCGCGTAGCAGCGCCGAGGCTTCTTTGATGATGTCCTCGTCATTGCCCTTGCGCCCGAAGAAATTGACGACGGTCACCTTATATTCGACATCGTCCTCGACGGAGCGGAAAACGGTGGCGGTCCGTTGCCCTTCGCTGGCGCTCCTGTAGTTCGTCTTTTCACCCTTTACATCGCCCGGCGCGAGGTAGGAAAACCCCGCTTCGCTGTTGAAATAGCCATGCCACGCCGCCTGGGCCTGCGGAATCGCCGATCCCATCGCGATGGCCGTCACTGCCCCCAAAATCGTTCCACGCATCGAGCCCTCCATCCCCTATCGTTGCATTATACGAAATTTATCGCTCAGACATGATGATCCGGACGCCAGACATCGAATTTCTTTTCGATCATCCGCAAAACCTGGGTCAGCCCCATGCCGGCCGCTGCAATAATGAGAATGCCGACCATCACCTTGTCGGTCTGAAAGGTGGCGCCCGCCGTCTGCATCATGAAGCCGATACCCGCCGAGGCACCGTACATCTCGCCCACCACGATGCCGATCAGCGCGTGGCCGAGCCCAAGACGCAAACCCGTCAAGAGATTGGGCACCGACGAGGGCAGCGCCACCGTCCGGAACAATTGCGCATCCGTGGCGCCGAAGGAGCGCGCTACCTTGACGAAATCGCGCTCCATGGTGCGCACGCCAGTCATGGTATTGACGAGGATCGGGAACACCGTCGACAGAAAGATGATCGCGATCTTGGCGGACAAATCGATGCCAAACCAGATGATGATGAGTGGCATCAATGCAATGCGTGGCGTGGCATAAAGCGCGTTCACGAATGGATCCAGCACTGCGTTCAGCCGCGAATAACAGCCCATCAGAATGCCGAGCGGCACGCCGACCACGACCGCCAGACCATAGCCCAGCACGAATTCCTCCGCGCTCACGGCGAGGTCGGGATAGATGCTGCCGTCGCGGAACATCTCATAGGCGGCGGCCCAGATGCGGCTCGGCGAACTGGTGAAGAGGGGATTGGCCCAGCCGAACGCGACGGAGAATTCCCAGAACAGCAGGAACGCGATCACCGAAACCAGGCCAAGAATGAAATTTTCGTTCCGCCGCCAGCGCGAGACGGCAGGCGCCGCGATATCCATCTCTTCGGGTGCGGAAACGGCGCGATCATCGGCCGGCGTAACGGTCATCGCATCAGCCCGCCATCGCCAGGCCGGCCGATTCTTCCTGGATCAGATGCCAGATATGATCCTGAAGCGCGCGGAAACGCGGCTGCAGCTTCACCTCCAATGTCCGGTCCGCAGGCAGATCGACCTCGACAATTTCCTTGATGCGGGCGGGGCGCGCGGAAAACACTGCCACGCGATGGGCAAGGAAAATCGCTTCATCGATTTGGTGCGTGATGAACAGCGCCGTCTTGCCGGCGCGCGCGAGTATCTTCAACAGCTCGCTTTGCATGAATTCACGGGTCTGCGCATCGAGCGCCGCAAAAGGCTCATCCAGCAGCAGCAATTGCGGATCGGGCGCCAATGCGCGCGCGATATTCACACGCTGGCGCATGCCGCCGGACAATTCATGCGGATAATGTTGCGCAAAGCCGGATAGCCCGACCAGATCGACCAAAGCGGCGGCGCGTTTCTTCATCTCCTCCTGCGGCAGTTGCTTTTGCAGTTCGAGCCCGTACATGACGTTGCGCAAGACAGTGCGCCAGGGAAACAGCGAATCCTGCTGAAACACCATCGCGCGGTCCGGACCCGGCGCAGTCACGGATTTTCCGTCGACGTGGATCTCGCCGCCCGTCGGTTTCACCAGCCCATCCACCGCGTTAAGAAAACTGGATTTGCCGCAACCGCTCGGTCCGACAATGGCGACGAGTTCGCCTTCGCACACCGTCAAATCGATACCGGCGAGCACAGTCAAGCGCCGCTTCATGCGCTCATTGGTGAATTCGAGCCGGACGCCGCGAGCTTCGAGCTTTACCGGACGGGCGGAATCCATGGGCTATTTCAGCTTCGCAAAGAAGCCGTCTTTCTCCAGCGAATCGAACGGCGCTGTGTAGACAAGCTGCTCGGGCTTCATCCGCGCCGCGGCCGGAACGCGCGTCTTCAATTCGTCCAGCACCAGCGCGATGCCTTTTATCGACGGGCGTGGCTCGTCCGGATAGACCTTGGTGGTGAAAATCTCATAGGCCTTGTCGAGCGCGGGGCCAGGCTTCGATTTCAGAAAGGCGGCGGCCGATTTCAACGCCCCTTCCCGGTCGGTCTTGAAGGCATGAATGCCGTCGGAAATCCCCATCAGGAAACGCTTCACCACATCCGGGTTCTTTGCGATGAAGGCGCGCGTTGAAACATAGGACGTATTGGGATAATCGCTCGCGATCTGCAAACAATCGGCGAGCACGTGGAAACCCTTTTCCTCCAGCTCACCGGTGCGTGGATATTGTTCGAGCGAGGCGTCGATCTGGCCCGACAGCATGGCCGCCGTGCGCGTGCCCTCCCCGCCCAATTGCAGGATCGTCACGTCGGTGCGCTTCAGCCCGAGGCTTTTCAGCGTATAGGTCGCCGCGACATCGGATGTCGCGCCGTACCGCGAGATGGCGATTTTCTTGCTCTT